>JAESRD010000346.1 GCA_016764835.1 Paracoccaceae bacterium
CGCATGTCCAACGCCTTTGCCCAGAAAATGGCCGGGCTTGAGGCCGAGCTGTATGAGTTGGCCGGGCGTGACTTTAACGTGCAATCTCCGGCGCAAGTCGGCCAAATTCTGTTCGAAGAAATGGGCCTAGAGGGCGGCAAAAAGACCAAGACCGGCCAGTGGTCCACCCCCGCTGACGCGCTCGAAGACCTTGCCGCTTTGCATGATTTCCCCGCTCGCGTGCTCGACTACCGCCAGCTGCAAAAACTCAAATCGACCTATACCGACGCATTGCAAGACCATATCCACCCCGAGACCGGCCGCGTGCATACCTCATACTCGATCGCCGGGGCCAATACTGGCCGCTTGGCCTCAACAGACCCCAACTTGCAAAACATCCCCGTGCGCTCAGAAGAGGGCCGCCGCATCCGCGAGGCCTTCATCGCTGAGCCGGGCAATGTATTGGTATCGCTTGACTATTCGCAGATCGAGCTGCGTATCCTCGCCCATACCGCTGGCATCGACGCGCTCAAAGCCGCCTTCGCCGAGGGCCAAGATATCCATGCCGCGACCGCCTCTGAGATGTTCAATGTGCCGCTTGATGAGATGACCCCAGACATCCGCCGCCAAGCCAAAGCGATTAACTTTGGCGTCATCTACGGCATTTCCGGCTTTGGCCTTGCGCGCAATCTGCGTATCCCCCGCGCCGAAGCGCAGGGCTTTATCGATCGTTATTTTGAGCGGTTCCCCGGTATTCGCACCTATATGGACGAAACGGTGGCCTTCGCCAAAGAGCATGAGCGGGTCGAGACCTTGTTTGGCCGCAAGATCAACACCCCGCAGATAAACGCCAAGGGCCCGCATGCCGGGTTTGCCAAACGGGCCGCGATCAATGCGCCGATCCAAGGTTCGGCGGCCGACATCATCCGCCGCGCTATGATCCGCATGGAACCGGCGATAGAGGGGATCAATGCGCGGATGTTGCTGCAGGTTCATGATGAGCTGCTGTTTGAGGTGCGCGAGGACGAGGCCGATGCGTTGATTTCGGCGGCCACCGAGGTGATGGAGGCGGCAGCGGAGCCTGCGGTAAAGCTATCGGTCAAGCTAACTGTTGATGGCGGGGTTGGGGCCAATTGGGCTGAGGCGCATTAGCGGTGCTGAGCGGTCCTTAAATTGTACCCCATTGAAATTTATAATTTAATCCCCATTTCTAGTTAACAAATACTGTTAGCAAGGGGGGGGCACGATGTCATTTGAACTCGGAATGAGCCTTTTTATGGCGGGCTTTTGCATTGTTGTTGGCAGCATTGCGTGGATATTTGTGCAGTTGCGAAGTGGCGATTTTGATGCGGTTTGCAGGAACAGCGTCCATCATCAATCTGGCAGCCTTGACCCGGTAACCGTTGCATTAGGCATGGGTCGCTAAAAGCGACGACCCCATATTACTCCATTTCAAACCGCCACTCGGTCACCTGCTCCAACTCTTCCCCCGCCGCCAGCTCTATCGAAGGAAAGCCCGCATGGTTCGGCGCATCGGGCCAGAGCTGCGCCTCTATTGCCAGCCCTTCATAGGCGGCGTGGCCCGGGCGAATACCGTTGCGTCCGTCATAGACCTGAATGCCCGGCTCGGTGGTGGCGACTGTCATTGTCACACCAGATTTGCCACGCAGCCAGAGTACATCACGCAAAGCCATCCGGCTATCTGACAGGCAGAAGTTGTGATCAAACAATGGGTTATCGCGAGATATCACGCGCATCTCACGCAGGTCATGGCCAGTGCCGGTCACGTCGGCGATCTCGCCTGTGGGGCAATCATCGGCTGTGGTTGGCAGCACATGGTCAGCGGCAATCCGTATTTGGTGGCCGTCCCAATTGGCTGTCCCGTCAAGGTTCCAGTAGGAATGGTTAGCGAAATTGATCAGCGTCAACGCGTCGGTTTGCACGGTCACGCTCATCTTTAGATTGGCCGGTGCGCTCAGCTCAAACCGGGCCTCAACCCGGCGGTTGCCGGGAAAACCGGCCTCGCCATCGGGCAGATCAACTGCCAGCACGACAAAATCTGCGCCATGCTCGACAATATCCCAGATCTTGAAATGCGTGCCGCCACTGGCCGAATGCAGGCAATGCCGGCCCAGCTGATTGGCCTCAAATTTGAGAATGTCATCGCCGAGACGCGCTGTTGCGCCCGAAAAACGGTTAACCACCGGGCCAACAAGCGCCCCATGATAGACCATATCACTCTCGTAATCGGCTAAGTTTTGCGACCCAAGGGTGAGCGAATAGTCGTGCCCGCGCAGGCGTACATCCTGCAAAAACGCCCCAAGAGTGAGCAACGTGACGCGCAAGTCACCGGCTTCGAGGTCTATTGCTTTGACCGTTTGGCCGGATTTCATCGTGCCAAATGTACGTATATTCATCCCAAAATCACCTGATGTTCGCGTTGCCCTGTCGCGTTGGTTTGTTTGCAAAAAGTGCGCCCGGTATTGGGGTGCAATGCGATATGGTCCTGGCTCAGCCCGGCAGCAGCTGAAGTGACGTAAAGCATTGACAGATCTGGCCCGCCAAAGGCCGGACAGCTGGTTTGCGCCGCGGTAAATTTGTGTTCCTCGCGAAAACTGCCGTTCGGCTCATAAACCGCCACACGGTAGGCGCCCCATTGGGCGTTCCACATGGCGCCATCAGCGGCAATAACCGCGCCGTCTGCATTATACTCTGTGCCGCGCAGATCAACGAATATCTCAGGCTCGCCTTTCGGCCATCCATGATCATCAAGCCGGACTTTCATGATTTTTTTGTCACGGGTATCGGCGAAATAGGCCCAAAGCCCGTCTGGTGAAAAACAGATAGCATTGGCGATGGTTACGGGCGCGTAAAGCTGGCGCAGCTCGCCGCGATAATAGCGCCAGATTGAGCCAAGCTCGGGTTCGGCCCCGAGGCCCATGATCCCGATCCAGAAGCCGCCATACGGGTCGGCGCGGCCATCATTGGGCCGGGCGGCGGGGTTGTTGGCGTCAAGGGCAATGATTTCTTCGCTGGCACCGGTTTCAATGTTGAAATTGACCAGCGCGTCAGAGGTGGCGACCATCAAATGGTCGTGGTCGATCCAGCCTGCCGCCGAGACGAAGCTGTCAAAGTTCCAATGTTTGCCAGAGCGGTGCAGGCGGTGGCTGAGTATGTCGAACCAAAAGAACTCTTGCCGTTCGGGGTGCCAGAGCGGGCCTTCGCCAAGCAGGCAATTTGTATCGTCGAAAATGTGGTCATCATTCATGGGACAAGGCCTCATCATAGGCAGCGACGACCTGTTTGGCGCGGGCTGCGATTTGGGTGGCAGACATGCCGGGTTTGTAAAGCGCTGTACCGAGGCCAAAGCCATTGGCACCGGCGGCGAGCCATTCGGAGAAGTTGTCCGGGCCAGCGCCGCCAACGGTGTAAACCAGCGTTTGGGCGGGCAAAACGGCGCGGATGGCTTTCAGGCCGGAGGGGCCAACCAGCCCTGCCGGGAACAGCTTAAGCCCGGTCGCTCCTGCGGCGAGGGCGGCAAAACAGTCGGTTGGGGTCATGACACCGGGCCAACTTTGCAGGCCGGGCTTCGGGTGGCGCGGATGACATCGGGGTCAGTGTTCGGCGACACGATCAGGCTGCCGCCAAGCTGGGCCACACCAGCCACTTGTTCGGTGGTCAGCACCGTGCCTGCGCCAAAGACGGCGGCGTCGCCGCAGGCGCTGATCATGGCTTCAAGCGACAGCATCGGCTGTGGCGAGTTGAGCGGCACCTCGATCATGGTGATCCCGGCATCTATCAGCGCGCGGGCAGCCGGGGCGGCCTCGTCTGGAGTGATGCCGCGCAAAATGGCAATAATCGGGCGGGTCATGTTTGAGGCTCCAATAGGGCAAAACCGGCGGTAAGCCCGGCCAATGTTGTGCTCTCAACGTCGGCCAAACGGGCGGGGACGCTGAGCGCATGCAGGGCTTGTTTATAGCGCGTGGCCAGCGCAGGCGCGCCGATCAATACGACTTCGCGGCCGAGCCAATAGGGCTTGGCGGCGGCCAACTCTGCGCCGATGAGCAGGCCAGACAGACGCTCGGCGGCCACTTCATTGGGCAGATCATTGAGCAGGCCCTCAGCGCGCAGCGAAAACAAGCGGGCCGCCAGTGCTTCGGGGCGGGCGAGGCCGGTTTCAACGGCTTGGTCGAAATGTTCGGTCATGGGCGGCGCGCCTGTGGGCATCGAGTGGCGCAAAACCGTGTGCTGGCTCAGCGCGGCATAGAGCTCGCCTGTCATGAAGCTGCGAAACGACACCACTTCGCCAGCGCTGATCTCAGCCCATTTGCTGTGGCTGCCGGGCAGGCAGATGACGCCGTCCCATTTGGGGTTTTGGGCAATGTACCCGGCGATCTGGGTTTCTTCGCCGCGCATAACATCTGCTGGGTTGGCTTGGCTAAGCCCCGGTAGAATATAAACTTCTAGCCCCGGTGCAAGTGTTGGTGCACGCTTTGGCACTGTGCCGACCGGCGGACATGGCACGGCGGCATAGGGGGCCTCTGCCCAGCCAGTTTTGGCGCCCGCCATGCCACAGATAACCACGCGGCCTTTGCCGCCGGGCAGCCAGTCTTGCGCCAAGGCCAGTAGGGCGGGCTCGAATTCACTGGGGCTAAGCTTGCCCATGCCGTCGGCTGATTGGCGCGGGGCTGATACGCTGCCACTTTCGCTGATCGCCCAAAGTCGCAGCTGAGTTGTGCCCCAATCGGCGGCAAGCCATTTGGGTGCGTCACTCATGCGCCTGCGACCACGCCAGCATCAACGGTCATGACTTGGCCAGTCATCATTCGCGAGGCATCTGAGGCGAGAAACAGGGTCGGTGCGACCATATCCTCTGGCATGATTAACTCTTTGAGGCTTTGCATGGCACGGTGTTTTTCAATGCCTTCTGGCGTCGCCCAAACTTCTTTTTGCTTTGGCGTCAGCACCCAGCCCGGCGCTATAGCATTAACCCGAATGCCATCAGGCCCCCATTCGCGGGCAAGCGAGCGGGTCATGCCCGTCACACCGGCTTTGCTGGCAATATAGGTCGAAAGATCGGGCAGGCCCATGACATGGCTGATCGAACTATAATTGATGATAGAGCCACCGCCGCGCGTCTTCATCGACACTGCCGCGCGCTGGGCGGCAAAGAACTGCGCCTTAATATTAACGGCGCTCATTTCATCCCAAAACGCCTCATCAACAGCGTCGGCGGCGCGGCGCATGTCATTGGCGGCGTTGTTTACCAGTGCGGCCAGTGGGCCATGGCTGGCCACGGCTTGGTCAATGCTGGCCTGCAAATCTTCAGTTTTTGTAATGTCGCAGGAGACGAAAAGCGGCAATAGGCCGGTCTCAGACTTTATGTCCTCGGCCAGCTCTGTGCTGTCGGCAATATCGCAAAAGGCGACCCTAGCGCCTTGGCGGGCAAAGCCGCGGGTGAGCGCGGCACCGATGCCGCTGCCACCGCCAGTGATAAACACCGCCGCCCCATCAAGATCAGGGAACGAGGCACGGTTGGGCGTGATTTGCTGTGTCATGAAATGTCAGACCGTTATTGATAACGTTAATAACCATAGCGGCTCTGGCCCGCAGAGCAAGCGGCTTTGGGCTGGGTTAAAACCCGAGCAGGGTGGCGGTGTCGCGGGCGATCTGGCGCTCTTCGTCGGCAGGCAGCACATGCACGGGCACAGGCCCCAAAAATGCCAAGCCTTGGGTGATTTTGGCGCGAATGGGGGCGGCGTTTTCGCC
>JAESRD010000347.1 GCA_016764835.1 Paracoccaceae bacterium
GCGGCACCGGTAATGATGATAGCGCGGTCTTTGATCGCGTCTTGCGTGCTCTGATCCATGATCGGTTCCTACTGCTATTCTTCTTGGTCTTGCTTAAAGCGCAAATCTTGCCCCGGTACGGGCAGCAAATGCGGGTCTGGCACAACCATCTCGCCGCCCAGCTCGATCAACCCGACCAAGGCGGTGGCAAAACTCTCGGGCCGCATCCGGCCGCCAAACGGACCGTCGAGCATGGTGTCGGCAATCAGCGGTGTATCGACCGAGCCGGGGAACACCGTGCGCACACGTATCCCTTGCGGGCCAAGCTCTTGGTCTATTTCGCGCCCCAAAGCGGCAATGGCAAATTTGGTGGCGCAATAAGCAGGGGCCAGCGGTGTGCCGCGCAGCCCGTGCGGGGTGGTTGATGAGGCGATATTGACGATATCGCCGTCTTCGGCCGCGATCATCAGATCGAGCACCGCTTTATTGGCCAAGAATATACCGTGCAGGTTCACGTCAACCGCCGCCTGCCAATCGGCCAGCGTCAGGTCTTTGGTCCGGGGCGGCAAGGCTGTGCTGCCATCGCGGCCCAAAACGGCAGAGGCGACCAAAAGGTCGACCCGTCCCAGTGTTTCTAAGGTACGCCGCAGGCTATCCATGTCAGCCTCATCGGCGACATTAAGTGACAAAGCCTGATGGCTCTGCCCGGCATCTGTGTTCAGATCAGCGCGCAGCTGCGCCAGACGCTCTGCGTTGCGGCCAACACCAACCACGGTGCAGCCCCTGCGGGCCAGTTCAAGCGCCATTGCCCGGCCGATGCCGCTTGTAGCACCAGTAACAACGCTCACGCGATCATGCCACATGTTCAGGCGTCTCCACTGCGATATGCGGGCGCTTGCGGGTGCTCTTTGCGCGCCATCCGGGCGCTGGCGATCCGGGCCGCAATGCGTTTGCGCTCAAAACTGGGCGCGCCGCCGGGTGTATCAACACCGGCCAAGAACATGCGCAAAGCTCGGGCAAAGAAACGCGGCTTGGCAATGGGGAAGAAATGCCCGGCACCGGGCACAACAACCCGCCGCGCAGAGGGCATGATTTCCATCAGCCGCTCAGAGGTTGGCAGACAGTGAGACATCTCGCCGTACATAAGCAGCGACGGCATGGTCAGTTCTTTGAGCCTCTTGGGGTCAACGCAGGATTCGTCATGCAGCTCAACATCGGCACTGGTCGTGTCGGGCAATTTTTGCCATTGGCGGCTGCCGCGCTGGCCCATTTGGCGTGATTTAAGGTTTATCCCGCGTGGTGCCGTGCTGGCGGCTGTAATCAGCTCACCCGTTCGCACCAGACCTGCCGCATCACTTGTGCCGCATTTTTGTATCGCATTGCGCCCGGGCCTGTCGCCCTTAAGCGCGCCGCCGCCGCGTGGGCCCAACTCGGCCAGCAGCCGAAAGTCGATCTCGGCGTTTTCGGGCGGAAAACTGGTCACACCTTGCGCGGCAAGGTCGGCTTTCCAACGCGGCCAATAGGCCCAATCGGCAAGCCGCATTGGCTTTTGCAAAGCCCGTAGCTGGGTGTCGGCAATGGTCAGGCTGGCCACGCGTTCTGGGTGCTCCATCGCAAATGCCAACGCCACGCGCGCGCCATGGCTATGGCCAACAATATGCGCTTTCTCAGCACCAATATCATCAAGCAAAAACGCCAGATCTTCGGCCAGATATTCTAGCCCGTAGCCGCCCTGCGGCATGGAGCTAGACCCATGGCCGCGCAGGTCATGCATGATCAATGTGCGATCTTTGCCAAGATGCCGCACAGCGCCCAGATACCAAAACGCCAGATTCGCGCCAAGACCGTGGATCATGGCGACGGGCGTGTTGTCATCAGCCGGCGGGGAGCCAGCCAATTGGTAGTTGATCCGCATATCGGAGCGGCTGAGATAGGGCATATGCCTCTTCCCTTATTTTGCCGTTCTGGCCCGGTTGCCTAAGGAGCCCGGGTCATACCGGGCTGCGCACTCATCGGGTCTGGACTAGTCCATATAACCGAGTTTCTTCATTTGTCGTAGCAAAGCCTGTCTTTCTTCGTCGCTTGGCTCTTCGCGTTCTTCGGCGGCTACCGCGCCGGGGGCTGCGGTAACGCCGCCCACCTTTGTCTCAACACCTGAATTCAGGGCCTCAATAGGCACCCGTCCTTCAAGGTTCTTTGGTACTGGAAGCCCGAGCAGGGTCAGCATCAACGGCGCAATATCCAAAAGATTAAGCGCGTCGATCTGTTCACCTTTACGGAAATCAGGCCCGTAGCCGATAAATATGCCTTCTGGCCTGTGTGTCCCATCATCTAGGGCACGAGGCTTAACAATTTGGTCTGAGCCAATGATTGAGACAAACCCACCGTCGCGTAAACGCACCGTTAAATCGGGGCAGGGCTCAATAAAGCTGCGGCCGCGGGCTTTGTTAAGATCAACACCCACAACAACCGGCGTGCCAGTGGCGGGGTCTTTCCAGTCAAGCAGCTCTTGGCGTATCTTCATCGCGGTCTCAAGATAGGTGTCTGGCGTTGTGCCCACACCGTTGCCCATATCGGGCTTCAGGAAAACAGCGTTTGATGATGGTGTTGGCGAATAGGCGGCTGTGTTCTTCCAGTCGACCATGTCTTGATGGTCGCGGATTTTGTCTGCCGTCAGCTCATTGCCCGACGCCCCATAATCTTCTTTGTTCCACTTCAAATATCCGTGATCGGCCAGCCATTGGTTGAGAAAGAAGATCTCAGTGGTTGGGCCAAAGCCATGATCCGAGGTGATGATGATGTTCGTGTCCGGCCCAGCGGCTTCTACAAGCTTGCGGATATTGTCATCCATCTTGCGGTAGAAGTTGGTAGCCCACTCAGTAACCTGGTCGGTTTCTTCGCCCGGCTCGCCAGAATAACAATTGTCATTCAGATAGCGCCAGAACAGGTGCTGCACCTTGTCTGGCCCGTCAAGAACCAGCGCCGTCAGCTCGGTCTGGTCTTCTTTCATCAGCCGTACAGTCGTGTCTGTCCAAGCGGCGTCGCGCACGTTTTGCAGCTCAATCCACTCTTCATGCTCAGAGGCGTCAATCCCCTGAACAACCTTCTTCTCTTCGCCAATATCCATGCCAAGATCGCGGTAATCAAAGTCTTTGCTGGCACGCAGCTGGTCAAACAAGCTGCGCGGATGGATGCCGTGGCGCAGGTGCTTCCACGGAACAAACCCTGATATAACATAGCCATCCAGCTTGGGTGCCGGAGCATAACCGAACAGGTTCATAACCGTCGCGCGTTTGCCGGCCCGGTTGGCCATGGAGAAAACGCTCTCAGCGTGGTTGTCGCGCCGGTCGTTAATCTTCAGATAAACGCCGCCATCATCAAGGTTGGTCGGGCGCAGAAAATCATAAATGCCATGCGCTTCAGGGCTGACGCCGGTGGTCATGGATGTCCATGCCGGGGGGGTCAGCGGGTTGCGCGTGCTCATCAGATGCGCGGCCGTACCGTTGCGAATAAGGTTCGTCAAAAAGGGCAATACGCCCTTCTGCGACAGCGGACGGAGCAAACTAAAAGTTGCGCCATCAAGGCCGATCATAAGTACCCGTTTGGTCAAGACGTTCTCCTGTTGACGGTCTTTAAAGAAAAATGGTCAATTGGTTATAACAACAAACAACAAGCGTAATGTGAAATATGGGTGGCAGATATCAGGACAATCCTTTTCCCGCAACCCGCGCCCCTTATGTACTGGTGTATCTATAAGCCACGAACATGCCTTAGTTTATGTCATAAACGGGGAAATATTGTGAACATGGCCCGCGACGCTTGTCATGTGCTGATCTAACCATTAGCTGAAATTGAATACTATTGAGGAAACGGGCATGGTCCAAATGACCAAAGAAAACACTGAGCAAAGTGTGCCGACGGCAGAAGCCGCACAAGATGATCTTATGGCAAACGCAATGTCCGATTCATTGCAAGATCAAACTTTGCGTCAAGAGCGGCTGCGCCATGTGCAGGAATTTATCACAAGTCCTGTATTTATTGATATGCGCGACGCAGATATTTCTGTCTCAGATCCGCGCGAAGATCTCGAAGAACGGTGCCGTGATATCGACTATCGGCTTGCGGTTATGGATTCGGTGCGCGCCTTGCTGGCTGAAGAACGCTCTATGCTTGAGCGTCTATTGGCGCAAAAAGACAGCGGCGAAACGGCTGATGTTGAAACCGTCAATATCCCGGCGCCAAAACTCAAAAGCGTTGGTACAATTAGCTCTGTTTAGGAATAGGTCTTTATTAGATCTGCCGCCTAAGCTCGCCCGCGATCTTGCCGCAGGTAAGTCGCGCTAAGTATAGCCTTGCGCGCGGGCGCGTTGTTGCAGGTCTGCGCCAA
>JAESRD010000348.1 GCA_016764835.1 Paracoccaceae bacterium
GCTCGCGCGGTGGCCGGCCGATAACGTCGCGCAGCTCGTCAAGCTCGATAAAGTTATCGGCTTGGCGGCGCAGCTCGTCCGCTATCATTGGTGGCTGTGAGCGGATTGTGGAAACAACAGAAACCCGCACGCCTTTACGCTGAACTGATTCGATCAGCGGACGAAAATCACCATCGCCAGAGAACAGAACAATATGGTCCACATGCGGCGCCAATTCCATAGCATCGACCGTAAGCTCGATATCTATGTTGCCTTTGATCTTACGACGGCCTTGGCTGTCTGTATATTCTTTGGCGGTTTTGGTAACCATGGTGAAACCGTTGTAATGCAACCAGTCAACCAAAGGTCGAATAGGCGAATATTCATCATTTTCAAGCAAAGCCGTATAGTAGAACGCACGTAGAAGCTTGCCGCGACGCATAAATTCTTGCCGCAGTAATTTATAATCGATGTCGAAACCGAGCGACTTTGCAGCCGCATAGAGATTCGATCCATCGATGAAGAGCGCTAAACGCTCATCACGATAAAACATTAACAATACCCTTTCGATCTAGCGCCGCCCTGTTCCGTGAGTGTTAATGGATAGGCGAAGCGCAACCGCTATGTAAGGAATACGTGACATGTCGCAACCCCACTCGCAAGGAAATGTCGCTACGTCAGTATGGGTTGCCCTAGGGGCAAACAAACATTCGCCCCACGGTAGCCCGGCTCAGACGATACAGGCTGCGGTTGAGGAAATAGCGCAATATTGCACGATTGCGCCGCAAATGAGCGCGTTTTACCGTACACCTGCCTTCCCCGAAGGGGCGGGGCCAGACTACATTAACGCTGTTGTGAATTTTTCAACAAAAATTGGCGCCGTTTGTCTCATTGACCTTTTGTACAGGATAGAATTGAATTTTGGCCGCGAACGAAATGGCCGATGGGCGTCTCGCACGCTTGATCTCGACCTGCTGTCGCACGGCGATTCGGTTCTGCCGAGTGCGGAGGGCTACACTTATTGGCGCGATCTGCCGCTTGAGCGGCAAATGGTTGAGACACCTGAACAGTTGATATTGCCGCATCCGCGCATTCAAGACCGGGCTTTTGTGCTGGTCCCCCTCGCCGAAATCTCGCCCGATTGGCGCCACCCTGTCTCGGGCCTCAGCGCGGTTGCCCTGCGCGATGCTTTGCCCGCAGCTGAGCGGGCGCTGGTGGTGCAATTAGCTTAGCCCGGTGGGGATGCGGCTAATCCGACCAGTTCTGGCAATAATGCTTGTCAATATCTATTGCGGGCTTTAGAGAGGCAGCTTCCATTCAGCCCTTAGGGCGGCTCTCGGCTGTCTTACCCTGAATATGCTTATTCCTGAGGATTTGCCCATGGCTCGCGTTACCGTTGAAGACTGCGTCGACAAGGTTCCAAACCGTTTTGAGCTGGTAATGCTTGCCTCTCATCGCGCCCGTGAGATCACGGCCGGTAGCGAGCTGACTGTTCCACGCGACAATGACAAGAACCCCGTTGTTGCTTTGCGCGAAATCGCCGAAGAAACTCAAGGCGCTGATGATTTGCGCGAGCGAATGATTGAGGCCAATCAGACCCAGATTGAGATCGATATGCCTGAGGAAGATTCGATGGCTCTGCTCATGGGGGCCGACCAAGACCGCCCTGCTAAAGACGACATGTCTGAAGAGCGGCTTTTGCGCGAATTGATGGAAGCGCAGGGACAGCGCTAAGGCGCAGACTGCAATAAACAGCGAGGTTGGCCGAATGTCGGCCGATGACGAGCTTCTCAAACTTTCAGCACAGCTGACCACACTGGTCCGGGCCTATAACCCCGGATCGGATAGTGTGACTATTGCTGCGGCCTTTGACTATGGCTTTGCCAAACATGATGGGCAAATGCGCCAGTCTGGCGAGCCGTATTTCACTCATCCTGTTGCCGTGGCCATGATCCTTGCTGGCCAGCAGATGGATGATGGCACGATCATCACCGCATTGTTGCATGATACAATCGAAGACACTGATGCCTCCTATAGCGAGGTTGAAGAGCTGTTTGGCCGTGAGATTGCCGACTTGGTTGACGGTGTGACCAAGCTGACCAACCTACAGCTGTCATCGACCCAGACCCAACAGGCCGAGAACTTTCGTAAATTGTTCATGGCCACCAGCCGTGATCTGCGGGTGACGCTGGTCAAGCTGGCTGACCGGCTGCATAATATGCGTACGATCAAAAGCATGCGCGAAGAGCGCCAGGCGCATAAAGCCCATGAAACCATGGAGATCTATGCGCCGCTTGCGGGCCGTATGGGCATGCAATGGATGCGCGAAGAGTTAGAAGATCTGGCTTTCAAAGTGCTCAACCCTGATGCGCGCTCGTCTATCATGCGCCGTTTCGTGACACTTCAGCGCGAGACCGGCGATGTGATTGAGAAGATCACCGCTGATATGATGATCGAACTTGATAATGCTAAGATCGAGGCCGAGGTGCTTGGCCGCGCCAAAAAACCCTATTCGATCTGGCGCAAGATGCAGGAAAAAGAGCAGGGGTTCTCTCGGCTCTCGGACATTTATGGTTTCCGTGTCATCACCGCCAATGAGGCCGATTGCTACCGCGTGCTTGGCACGATCCACGCCCGCGGGACAGCGGTGCCGGGGCGGTTCAAAGATTACATATCTCAGCCAAAATCAAACGGTTATCGGTCGATCCACACCACGGTGTCGGGCCGTGATGGTAAGCGAGTTGAGGTGCAAATCCGCACCCGTGAGATGCACGAAGTCGCTGAGACCGGGGTGGCGGCGCATTGGTCCTACCGCGACGGCCAGCGGGTTGAAAACCGCTTTGCCGTGGACCCTGTGCGCTGGATATCGGCGCTGACCGAGCGGTTTGATGATGAGCATGACCATGATGAGTTTCTCGAAGCAGTGAAGTTAGAGATGTATCAAGATCAGGTGTTCTGCTTCACGCCCAAGGGCGAGGTGATCAAGCTGCCGCGCGGGGCGACGCCGATTGACTTTGCCTATGCCATTCACACCCGGATCGGCCATGCCTGCGTTGGCGCCAAGGTTGACGGGCTGCGCGTGCCGCTTTGGACCCGGCTGAAAAACGGCCAGTCGGTTGAGGTGATGACAGCCGAGGGCCAGACACCGCAGGCCAGCTGGGTTGATATCGCCGTGACCGGCCGGGCCAAAACCGCGATCAGGCGGGCGCTGCGCGACGCTGACAGAGGTCGGTTTATTAAGCTGGGCAAAGAGCTGGCGCGGGTGGCCTTTGAAAACCACGGCCGCAAAGCCACCGACAAGGCGCTCAAAACCGCCGCCAAAGAACTGGGGCTTGAAGACAGCGACGAGATGCTGGCCCGGCTGGGCGCTGCCGAGATCAATGCCCGCCAAGTTGTGCGCGCCATCTACCCCGATTTGACGCCCAGCAGCGGCACTGAAGTCGCACCCAACCGCGCCGTTGTCGGCCTTGGCGTTGATGTGACCCATAGCCGTGCGCCCTGCTGCCGTCCGCTGCCCGGCGAGCGGATTATTGGCATCACCTTTCGCGGCAAAGGCGTGCAGGTGCATGCGATTGATTGCGCCGCCCTGGCCGATTTTGAAGAACAGCCAGACCGTTGGATTGACCTGCATTGGCAGGCGGGCACCCATCCGGCCAGCAATGACGTGGCGCTAGACCTGACCATTAGCAATGATGCCGGGGTTTTGGGGCGGATCTGCACGTTGGTTGGCGAACAATCGGCCAATATCTCGAACCTGACATTCATTGACCGCAAACCTGATTACTACCGGCTCATCGTCGATGTTGAGCTGCGCGATGTTGAGCATTTGCACCGGGTGATGACCGCGCTTGAAGCCGAGAGCAATGTCTCGTCTATTGCGCGGCGGCAAGGTCCGCATCTGGGCCGTCGGTAAAGGGTGTGAGGGGGAGGGTGAGCATTGTTCAAACGGCGTGAAAAACGGTCATTCATCCAAAAAACCTTTGAGGCGCTGTGGCCACGTGGCGGCTGGGGCCGGGCGTTTGAATATGTCAAACACCGGGTCCGCCGCCTGCCTGATTCGCCAGAGAAAATATCGCGCGGTATTTGGGCCGGCGTTGTCGCAAGCTGGACACCGTTTTACGGATTTCACTTCTTTATAGCGATGGGTCTGGCCAAAGCCATGCGCGGCAATATATTTGCGGCCCTTGTTGGCACTTTCTTTGGCAATCCGCTTACCTATCTGCCGGTGGCTGCCGTGTCGCTCAAGCTGGGGCATTACATGCTGGGCACGCGGCCGCAGCACGGCATTTTAGATTCGCTAGGGGCCAAGTTTGCTGGGGCTGCGCGCGATCTGCTGCATAATTTCAAAGCCATGTTTACGCCCGAGACCGCTGATTGGCACCGGCTGGGGCTGTTTTTCGATGAGGTCTTTCGGCCTTACTTTGTTGGCGGTATCATCCCCGGAATTATCTGTGCGACGGCGGTTTATTATATATGTGTGCCGCTGATCCGCGTATATCAAAACCGTCGCCGCAAGGCGCTAAGAGCCCGGCTGGCCCAGCTTGGTAAGCCCAGTCCAGACCAGCAGGGCCGCGGCGATTGACCGGGCAGAGGAGTTGCTATGTCGTTGAGATTAGGTGTTAATATTGACCATGTCGCCACTGTACGCAATGCGCGTGGCTCGGCATATCCTGACCCTGTGCGCGCGGCTCTGATGGCCGAGGCCGCTGGTGCTGATGGTATAACTGCGCATTTGCGCGAAGACCGCCGCCATATCTCAGACGCTGATATTGAGGGGCTGATGTCTGCGCTGAATGGCCCGCTCAACTTTGAGATGGCGGCAACACCAGAGATGCAGCAGCTGGCTTTGCGCCACCGGCCACATGCCGTGTGTCTGGTGCCCGAAAAACGCGAAGAGCGGACCACCGAAGGCGGGCTGGAAGTGGCGCGCGAAGAAAACGCGCTGGCGCATTTCATTGCCCCTCTGCGCGAGGCGGGCTGTCGGGTGTCGATCTTTATTGCCGCTGACCAGCGCCAGATAGAGGCCGCGCACCGGATTGGGGCGCAGGTGATAGAGCTGCATACCGGCGCTTATTGCGATGCGTTTCACGAGGGCCGGTTTGAGGCCCGCGACGCTGAGTTGTTGCGCTTACAGCAGATGGCCGCCTTTGCCGCTGATCTCGGGCTTGAGGTTCATGCCGGTCACGGGCTGACCTTTGAGACCGTCACGCCGATTGCCGCAATCCCACAAGTGATCGAGCTGAATATTGGGCATTTCATTATTGGCGAAGCAATTTTTCGCGGGCTGGAGCCAGCGATTGCCGAGATGCGCCGGTTGATGGATGCGGCGCGATGATCGAGCATATTGTCATGTGCAAGCTAAAGCCGGGCCATGCCGCGGCTGAGCTGGGCGCGGTCATGGCGGGCTTGACGGCGCTGGTCGGCGAGGTTGCCGGGTTTGAGAGCTTCAGCCACGGGCAAAATATTGATCTTGAAGGTAAATCGGCCGATGTTCACTATGGTTTCATAGGCCGGTTCGCCACGCAAAGCGCGTTGGAGACTTATGCAACTTACCCGGCTCATGTGGCGTTGGGCGCCCGGCTTGTCGCGCTTTGCGAAGGCGGCGGCGCCGGGATTGTGGTTTATGATCTGAAAGTTGACGCCAAATGATCCTCGGTATCGGCACCGATCTGGCCAATATTGAGCGGATTGAGGGCGTGCTGACCCGCTTTGGCGACCGTTTTCGCAACCGCGTGTTTAGCGACGGTGAGCAGGCCAAGGCCGAGCGGCGCAAAGACACGGCAGGCACCTATGCCAAACGCTGGGCGGCCAAAGAAGCCTGTTCCAAGGCGTTGGGCACCGGGCTGCGCATGGGTATTTCTTGGAAAGACATGACCGTGAGCAACCTACCAACTGGGCAGCCGATTATGGAAGTAACCGGCTGGGCCAAAGAGCGGCTTGAAACGATGACGCCAGCGGGCCACCGCGCGGTCATTCATGTGACGCTGACAGATGACCACCCTTGGGCGCAAGCCTTTGTGGTTATCGAAGCAATACCGGTGGAATAGCCCCGTATTTACGGGCCAAAACGCGGCAGAGATGCTGCTTCAAACCTTGACTTAACCGGCATCGCTGCGCATGTAGCCACAAAGCATTAATGGGAAATCAAAATGTCAGACACGGCAGAAAAAGCAGGCTTTGCTGCGGGTATCATTGAAACGGTCAAGACCGTTGTCTATGCGCTGCTTATCGCTGGCATCTTTCGGACGCTGTTCTTTCAGCCGTTTTGGATCCCTACAGGGTCTATGAAAGACACGCTGCTGATTGGTGATTTCCTCTTTGTTAACAAATGGGCTTACGGTTATTCCTATGCCTCTTGCCCCTCAATCCGCATCCCACGTTTGGGCATTGATATTGACGCCGAAGATTTTTGTGGCGCGTTGCAGCGTGGCGACGGGCGGCTCTTGGGCCATGAGCCTGAGCGCGGCGATGTTGTGGTGTTTCGTCACCCTGTGACCGGGACCGACTATATTAAGCGCCTGATCGGCCTGCCGGGTGACCGTATTCAAATGATCGACGGCGTGGTGCAGATTAACGGCGTCGCGGTTGAAATCGAAGACGGCGGCATTTTTACCGAGCCGTCTGGCCCGCAAGGGCCGCAAGGGTCACGCCCGCGCTGTTCAAATAATACCGGCGGTGCTGTTGGTGTTGACTGTCACAAGACCCGCAGTTTTGAGACTTTGCCCAACGGTGTGCGCCATTCGATCTTGGATATTGGCCCACAAAGCTCTGACAATACCGGCGTGTTTACCGTGCCAGAGGGCGAATACTTCTTCATGGGTGATAACCGTGACAACTCGCTCGATAGCCGGTTTTTGCAAACCAGCAATGGCGTCGGCTTTGTCCCCTTTGCCGATATTGTCGGCCGGGCTGACCGGATCATGTTCTCGTCGGCTGGTGGCTCTATGCTGGCCTTCTGGACATGGCGCAGCGACCGTTTCTTTAAAGCGGTCGAGTAAGTGCTGTAATGCGGGCCATTTCCAGCTTTGCTACGGGTTATGCAAGTGGCTTTGACTGGTCGGGCCGCACCGGGCGGCGGCGCTTTGCGCTGTTTGCAGTGCTGTGGTTCGCCTGCATGCTGGCAGCCAAAAGCGTATGGAAAAGCTATGGCGGGCCAATGGCTTATCACTGGCTGGGTCTGCCGACCTTTCTGGCTTTCGCCGCGCTTGTTATCCCCTTTGCCGGCCATATTATGCGGCGGCTCAATGATGCCGGGCGTTCGGGCTGGTGGGCTGCATTGCTCATAAGTTGGCCAACAACGGCGCTGTTGGCGGCCTATCTTTGTGTCGCGCCAACAAGCCAAGTTGCGCAGCGGCCAACACTTAGCCTGATGCGGAACATTGGCTGGGCTTTGGCGGCCGTTATGGCGCTGCTGTTTCTACTCCGCCTGTTCCTCGCGCCGTTCTACCTGCCAACCGGCTCGGCCAAGCCCGGCCTGTTACCGGGCGACTTTCTGGTCATAACCCATGGCCGCCGCCCGCCTGCGCGCGGCGCGGTGTTGGTTTATGAACACCCAGTGAGCGGCCAAACCTATATCACCCGCGTAATCGGCCTGCCGGGCGACACTGTGCGGCTGATAGATGGCGCGGTCTGGCTAAACGGCACGGCTGTTGCCCGCGAGCAGCTGGGGCTGTTTACCGAAACCATGCAGCCACAAGCGCTCGCAGGCGCGCTGCCGCGTTGCTCCAACGGTGCAGTCGGCTTGGGCGCGCAGTGTCACAAGCAGCTCTGGCGTGAAACCTTGCCCAATGGCACAAGTTACGACGTGCTCGACATAAACCAAACCAACGGCGACAATACCGGGCTATTTACCGTACCAGAAGGGCATATATTTTTCATAGGCGACAACAGAGACAATGCGATAGACAGCCGGATGCCGCTATCCAACAATGGCATTGGCTTCGTGCCGATTGAAAATGTTATAGGGCGCGCGCGCATGGTGTTGTTCTCGGCCAGCGGTGCGTCATTGCTCGCGTTTTGGAACTGGCGCGCGGGCCGTTATTTTGAGGTGATCCAATGAAGCTTCCGGCTGAACTTAAGGCATTCTCCGCTCGGCTGGGCCATGAATTTGCCTCTGCCGAGCTGCTCATTCGCGCCGTTACGCATGGCTCGGTCTCATCGGCCAACCGCGAAGATAACCAGCGGCTGGAGTTTCTGGGTGACCGTGTGCTGGGGCTGGTTATGGCCGAGGCGCTGCTCGACGCGGACAAAGGCGCCAGCGAAGGCCAGATAGCGCCGCGCTTCAATGCGCTGGTCCGGCGCGAGACTTGCGCCGATGTTGCCCGCGAGATCGGGCTGGGCGATGTGCTCAAACTCGGCCGCTCTGAGATGAAATCTGGCGGGCGGCGCAAAGAGGCGCTGCTGGCCGATGCAATGGAGGCGGTGATCGCCGCCACCTACCGCGACGCGGGGCTAGATGCGGCCAAGGCCGTGGTCTTGCGGCTCTGGCATACGCGGATTGAGGCCGTCGATGCCGATGCCCGCGATGCCAAAACAGCGCTGCAAGAATGGGCCCAAGCCCGTGGTGCGCCGCCGCCTGATTATGTCGAGACCGCGCGCACAGGTCCAGACCACCAACCGATATTCACAATAGAAGTGCGCCTCAGCGATGGCCGCACAGCCAGCGCCACAGCAGGCTCAAAGCGGCAAGCCGAACAAGGCGCCGCGACACTTATGCTCCAAGAGGTAGATTTATGACGAAGGCCGGATTTGTAGCGCTTATTGGCGAGCCGAATGCAGGGAAATCGACGCTGCTCAACCGTATGGTTGGCGCGAAGGTTTCGATTGTCACGCATAAGGTGCAGACCACGCGCACGCGTATTCGCGGTGTGGCCATGGTCGGCGATGCGCAGTTGGTTTTTGTTGATACGCCGGGAA
>JAESRD010000349.1 GCA_016764835.1 Paracoccaceae bacterium
ACAGGCTCGTTATCTGAAAAGGTCAGTGTTTCACTACTGGCCAGTTGGGTTCTAAAAATACTCACCTGATCAACACTTTGATCGACAATATCGATAGCAGCACATAAAGTGTTGCGTCGCCGCCATCATCAAGGATCATGTTGCAGGGGCCGCCTTTGAACATAAAGATCTGGTCTTGGTAATCCCAGTGCTCAACCAGTGACTGGCCTTTGATAGCAAAGACAGGGATGCCGGCCTTGGCCATTGCCGCAGCGGCGTGGTCTTGGGTCGAGAAAATGTTGCACGAGGCCCAGCGGATGTCAGCGCCCAAAGCGATAAGTGTTTCCATCAGCACGGCTGTCTGAATGGTCATATGCAGGCTGCCTGCAATACGCGCGCCTTTGAGCGGCTGGCTCTCACCGTATTCGGTGCGCAGGGACATCAGGCCCGGCATTTCCGTCTCGGCAATGTCGAGCTCTTTGCGGCCAAATTCTGCTAGTGAAATGTCGCGGATAATATAATCGTCGGCCATGCGGCTCTCCATCAATATGTGGGTTTGGGCGGCTGATAGCACCGCAAAGCGCTAAGGCAAAGCCTGTTGCTGCACCAGTGCGGTCCCGATCTCATAGGGATATGGCAGATTTGCGGCAGATTGCCATAAAATTGGGTGATTGCATGCGAATGAGCTGCAGACTAACCTTTGCGAGAACCAAGGGGGTGCCATGACACAAGCGATATCCAGCCTGCGGCCAATGAATGCCGCCGAATACGATATTTGGCTGGAATACGGCACCTTGGCCTATGCGCAAGACAAGCAAAAAGCGCTGGGCATATCCGCGGCCGATGCGATGGAGCTGTCACTGGCGTCAAACGTCAAATACATGCCCGACGGGCTGCAAAGCAAAGACCAGCATTTTTATACGGTGCGCGACGCGGCGGGCAGCAATGTTGGCGTTATTTGGTTTAACATCAAAACCGAATGGGGCGTGACCAGTGCCTTCGTGCTTGATCTTGAGATCATAGAGGCCCAGCGCGGCAGGGGCTATGGCCGCGCTGCATTGGCCCAGATAGAGCCGATTGCGCGCGACCTAGGGGCCAGCAAAATCGGCCTACATGTCTTTGGCGGTAATGATGTCGCTTTGCGGCTCTACCAGCGCGCCGGTTTTGCGGTTACCGATATTTCAATGTCGAAGCCGCTATAGCCCAAATCCAAAGTTTGCTTTGGTAAATTTAATGCCCTAGCCCGGCATTTTGGCACCCCTTTCAAAGAAGCCCACCCTTATGTCTAAGCTCCCCCATCACAAAATGGTTTTTCTCAGCTTTTACCTTTATTCAGTTATGCTTGGCGCAATCTTCCCCCGGCTGGGCGAGTTGCAAAGCAAGATGGGGCTGGGCGAAAGCGCGCTTGGGCTGGGCCTGCTCGGCTTCGCGCTTGGCACACAGATCACTCTTATGTTTGGCGCGCCGCTAATCGAGCGGCTCGGGCACCGCAATGTCTTGCTGCTGTGTATTCCGCTTTTGGGCTTCGCTGAAATGCTGGCGACGCTGATGCCCGGCGTTTTGCTGTTCTTTTCCATGCTGATCTTGGCAGGGTTGGCCATTGGCACGCTGGAAATTGTTATCAACCTTGAGGCCGACCGCGCCGAACATAACCTTGGCCGCCGGATCATGAACCGTGCCCACGCGTTTTGGAGCTTTGGCTTTTTCACCACTGGTTTAATTGGCGCTATTGCGGCGCAAATGAATGTGTCGCCTGGCCTACATCTGGCTTTGTTGCTGGTGCTGGTAACCACGTTGGTCTGGTTCATGCTCTCTGGGTTTGAGCCCGCCGCCGCGCGCAACTTTGACAAAACCGATGCAAAGTCGCCGCTCTTCGTCCGCCCCAGCCTTGGCATCCTCGCCTTGGTCGCCTTCACCCTATCAGCCATGTTGCTTGAGGGCGCGGGCGCTGATTGGTCGGTCATCTATATGCGCGATATTTTCGACGAACCGGCCTTTGTAAACGGCATGGCCTTCACCTTTGGCGCGCTAACCCAAGCCATTGCCCGCTATTTCGCCGATACGATCATCGATCGCCACGGCCCCTACCGGGTGGCTCGGGTGCTCGTGGCCATTCTCGGCCTTGGTGCAATCATCGTGTTTGTGTCGCCCAATGCTTATCTGTCCTTGCTCGGCTTTGGCCTTATGGGTGTCGGCACCAGCGCGATCTTCCCGCTGGCCATGTCAGCCGCCGCCCAGCGCACCGACAGGCCCGCCGCCACCAATGTGGCCGCGCTGGCGCAGCTGTCGTTTATCGTGTTCCTCATCGCCCCACCGCTGCTGGGCTACATCGCCGAACATATCGGCATTCGCTACAGCTTTGGTTTGGCTTTGCCACTGGTTTTGGTCAGCTGGGTGGCGTCGCGGGCGATCATAAAAACCGAAGCCAAAAGCTAATCTATTTGCTCTACGCCGATCATGCGCTATGAAGAACAAGATATGAACATAGCGGTGATGAAATGAAGCAACCACGGGCGTGGCAGCGTATGCTTTCCGGGCGCAGGCTTGACCTGTTAGACCCGACCCCGGTTGATATAGAGGTCGAAGATATTGCCCATGGGCTGGCCTTTGTCGCCCGGTGGAACGGCCAGACACATGGCGACTACGCCTATTCAGTGGCCGAACATTCGCTGCTGGTCGAAGACATCTTTGCCCGGCTCAACCCCGATGCCCCGGCCAAATGGCGGCTGGCCGCTCTTTTGCACGATGCGCCCGAATATGTGATCGGCGATATGATCTCCCCGGTGAAAGCCGCGATTGGCCCCGATTATGGCCATCTCGACACGCGGCTGACGGCGGCAATCCATCTGCGCTTTGGCCTGCCCGCCGCTTTGCCGGTGCGGATCAAACAAAAGATCAAACAGGCAGATAGACTGAGCGCATGGGCCGAGGCGGTGCAGATTGCCGGGTTTACTGAAACTGAGGCCAATAAGCTGTTTGGCATGCCGAGCAATGCGCTGGCCGCGACGCTGACAATCACGCTGCGCCCACCGGTTGAGGTGCGCAAAGATTTTGTCGCGCGGCATGACGCATTGTTGCAGCTGCTATGAGCCTTGTCATTCGCCCGGCCTGTGCGGCAGATGCCGTGGCTATGAGCGCCATTTTGACGCCGATCCTAAAACAGTGGCAGAGCAAGCGGCGCGGTGACGCAGCCCATATTTTGGCGCATTACATTACCCACCCTGACAAGCTGTGCTGCCATGTTGCCGATGCGGGCGCTGAGGGCCTGCTAGGGTTTCAGGCACTCAATTTAGCCGGGGTTGGCAACCCTTATAATGTCCCACCGGGCTGGGGATTTATTGGCACCTATGTGCGGCCCGGCTTTGGCGGGCGCGGCATAGGGCGGCAGTTATTTGCCGCCAGCAGCGCGGCGGCAAGTGCGGCGGGCATCGTCAATATCGACGCGACAATCGGCGCGGATAATGCCAGTGGCTTGGCCTATTATGCGGCGATGGGGTTTGAGACCTACAAGTCCGAGGCGACCTATATTCGAAAACGGTTCGGACCTCGGGCTGGATCTGGCGATCTGATCTGACCGCTGCCCGGTAGCAACCCCAGATCAGACACAGGCGGAGATCACCATCGGCGCTCGTAAAAACGGTTGTTGCGGTCGCTCCGGCTCGGCCTTGGGGCGCCCTCAGCATTGTCGCCGCAGCCGTAGTGACGGTTGGCGCTCAGCTTAGGCTTATTGCAGGTGTCGCTAGACAGGTTTGTTCGGGTCGCGGCAAAGAAGACATCAGCGAATATTGTAAGCATTACTTTCACTCCATTACGTATGTGCAGCCTTGCTATGCCTAAACCGCTCCGCATCCCAATCAATAGCATTGCCTATATGTTAGCTTAGCTTACAGTTGGTTTATGGATTGGTCTGCTATGCCCCCGCTTGCCGCTCTGCGTGCCTTTGAGGCCGCCGCCCGGCATCTCAACTTCTCGGCCGCAGCCAGAGAGTTGAACGTCACCCATGCCGCAATCGCCCAGCAGGTGCGCGCGCTTGAGCGGCATCTGGGCGTGGCGCTTATTTTTCGTGATGGGCGCTCAATGGCGCTCAGCCCTGAGGCGGCAATACTGGCAACGGCGGCCAGAGACGGCTTTGGCATGATCGCGCAGGCCGTGACCGACCTGAATGAGCAGAGCCAGCTGGCGCCGATAAAGGTGACCATTACGCCGAGCTTTGCCAGCCAGTGGCTCATGCCCCGGCTCAAGAGCTTTTGGGACAAACACCCCGATATTGCCGTGTCGCTCCATCCTTCATCAGAAGTGGTCGATATGCGCCGCGAGGGCATGGATGTGGCGATACGATTTGGCGATGGCAACTGGCCGGGGCTTGAGGTCAAAGGGTTGGTTCATGCCGATTATATCATTGCCGCCGCGCCGTCGCTTAGCGCTGGGCGCAAAGCGTTGAGCCTTGAAGAGATGCGCCAAATGCCCTGGGTGGCTGAAGCAAAATGGCCCGAGCAATGGGCGTTGCTCAGCGAGATCGGGGTGACGCCGGAAAACGCCCGGATCAAAACATTCGAGACCGTTGAGCTGGCGCTCAGCGCCGCGCGCCAAGGCTATGGGCTTATTTTGCATCTCGCAGCGCTGATGGATGACGATATCGGTACTGGGCGGCTTGATCCGGTTTACCATGGCAGCGAAGATCGGTTTGGGTATTTTGTCTGTACATTGCCAGTTCATCACCGTCCGGGCTTGCGCGAATTTCTGCGATGGCTAAGGTCACAGGTCTAGGTAACAACAACGTTTGAAAATGATTCTAAATACCCGCCAAGCCACGACCAACGACGCCATAGCGCTAAATGACCTGCTCAATGCGATAATTGATGCTGGCGGCACCACAGCGCATCAAACCCCATTTGACCCTAAGCGGATAGAGCGGCACTACATTTCGCCGCCAAGGTTGGTGTCATGTGTTGTTGCCGAATTTGACGGGCAGATTGCCGGGTTTCAATCACTTATCTGGCCCGATGAAGATGGTGATCCCTTCCCTGATGGTTGGGCCATTATCGCCAGTTTTGTTGACGCTGATATGACAGGCAAAGGCGTGGGTCGGGCGCTATTTACGGCCACACGAGCCGCGGCAAACGCCGTTGGAGTGCGGGTAATAGACGCGACGATAAGGGCCGATAATAGCGGCGGGCTTGCCTATTATTCCGCCCTTGGCTTTGTCGACTATGACGTCTTGCCCGCCGTGCCAATGCGCGACGGCCGCCAAATAGATCGGCTGCGCAAAAAGCTAGACCTCTAACGCGGCGAACGTTTGGCCAATATCCGCTGCAATGTCCGCCTGTGCATGTTCAGCCGCCGCGCGGTTTCGCTGACATTTCGGTCGCATAGCTCATAAACCCGTTGAATATGTTCCCACCGCACACGGTCAGCGCTCATCGGGTTTTCGGGTGGCGGCGGCATCTCGTCGCTCTTGGCCAGCAGCGCATTGGTCACATCATCAGCGTCTGCGGGTTTGGACAGGTAATCTGTCGCGCCAATCTTGACCGCGGCCACGGCCGTGGCAATCGCGCCATACCCGGTCAGCACAACAACCCGGCTATCGGGCCGCCTGTCACGCAGGACTTCGACAACATCAAGTCCGTTGCCATCCTCAAGCCGCAGATCAACAACCGCATAGGCAGGTGGTCGCGCCGTGGCAATCGCCCGCCCTGCGGCAACAGAGCCGGCAGTTTCAACGGCAAACCCACGCTTTTCCATCGCCTTGGCCAGACGACGCAAAAAAGGTTCGTCATCGTCAACCAACAAAAGCGTCTTGTCCGGTCCAATCTCTTGCAGAGCAATGTCGGCCATGCTGGTCCCTCATTTCTGGCTAATAAGAACTGTTCGCTGCCGGACCAGTATTATCGGCGCGAGGTCAAAGGTCAAATGATGTATGTCATCTATTGGTTGTC
>JAESRD010000350.1 GCA_016764835.1 Paracoccaceae bacterium
CAGATGTGAACAGGGCCTTGAAGGGTTTGCGCCGATAAGCCGCTTCCAAAGCATCGGGTCCACAATCGAGCGCGCAGGCGACACCATCATAGGCGGCCTGACCGTCGCGATTCCACGTGCCGTAGCCAATCTGCGGCATTGAACCTATTGATTTGCCATTTGCCATAATTCAGACCTTTCACATGATCATCTGCTGTCAATATGAACGCTAATATATTAGCCATTGCGGGCAACGCAAGATGCATATTGCACGATCGCTTGCCGAGATGCTTCGTCGGAAGACCGGTATTCTTAACCATTCCTTCATTCTTCGGTGCGGAAATGGCCTCAGGTAAATTTTCTGGATGAAGTCGCCGCAAACGCGCCCTTTTTCGCCCATACTTTTTAGGTAGCCTGCCAAATGCCACCTTTTTGAGCCGAATTGGCCGTATTAAAAAAAGAGTTTTGCGCTATGAGATCAAAAATCACATTGGCTTGCCTCGCAGTCATCGCGCTCGGCACTTCTGCCGGGGCGATCACAGTAGAAGAAATTCTTGCGCAAGCGCAGGCCAATGGCACTTGCGGTGACCTTTTGGCGATTGACGTGATCCAACGCTCTGACGGCATCTATGAGATCATCTGCGGCGAAGACGCCACCGCGTTTGCCCCTATCGCCCTCATTGGTGGTCTGGCCCCTGTGGCGGGTATTGGCGCGGCGGCCCTACTGGCTTCGGCCGTCGGTGCCACATCAAGCACAACCAGCACATCAGGCACTTTACTGCCCTCTGGCCGCTAAGCTAAGCAGGGTTTGCAAGCAGCGATCATGCGTTTACTGTTGCCGTATTACCGTTCATACTGATGCGACCGGGCCGCCCGGCCGCCCAATTTGGTCAATAGTATAGGAATCCGACATGACAAATACCATAGGCGGCGCAGCCCGCATTCCCCTGCTTGGATTTGGCACTTATGGGCGACAGGGCGAGGCGGGTGTGACCGCAATGTTGGCGGCAATGGAGGCTGGCTGTCGTCATCTCGACACCGCGCAAAGCTACGGTACGGAGGCTGAAACCGGCGAGGCATTGCGCCAATGCGGCCTGCCGCGCGATCAGGTTTTTGTGACCACGAAGATTGACATGCCAAATTACGGCCCCGGCCTGCTGATCCCTTCGCTAGAACGCAGCATTGAGACCATTGGCGTCGGCGCTCCCAACCTTACACTCCTGCATTGGCCATCGCCCAAAGAGGAGGTGGCGCTTGAAGTATATGTTGAACAGATCGCGCGGGCAAAAAGTGACGGGCTAACAGCGCATATTGGCGTCTCGAACTTTCCTGTCGCGCTGCTGCAACGCGCGCAAGAACTGCTCGGCAAAGACGAGATTTCGTGCAATCAAGTTGAGCTTAGCCCGTTGTTTAAGAACAAGATTTTGGCTGATTATTGTGACAGTGTTGGTATTAGCATTGTCTGTTATCAGCCTATCGCCAAAGGAGCGGTTTCGCAAAATGCGACCATTGCCGCTATCGCCAAAACACATGGCGCAACCGGCGAACAGGTCGCGCTGGCATGGGAGCTGGCAAAGGGCTACGGTGCCATCCCGACAACGTCGCAACCAGCCCGTGCCGCAGCCAACTTTGCCGCGCTCAAGTTACAGCTATCAGCCGATGAAATCGCTAGAATTGACGCGCTGCCTGACCGCGCCCGCGCTATCGCCCCAGAATGGGGCCCTGACTGGGACTAGCGCCCAGCTTTTGGCGCATGGCAGGTCTTAGAATGTCTAAGCAGTATCGGTTTTGCCGCGCTTCTGACCGGCATCATCTGACTGATTCCTCTCAGCCATGCCCTCCCCCGGCGGCAACTAAGTCGCCGGGCTGCCTATTCTTTAAGTCGCTGCTTGGGCTGTCGCGATCGTTACCCTTGACCACAACTTCCGGTGTAAAAACGACGTTTTTGACGCCTGCATCGCGCAATTCATGCGAAAACTCCTGCCTGACCGTGATCCGAGCATTGAAAGCTTTTCCGCCAAGCCAGCAGGCTTTAGGCCCCGGTAACTGGCACATCGGCCCCGCTGAGCAATACCAGTTGTGGCGCACCATCTGACGTCCGCTCGCGCGATATTCCCCGAGGCCCTACAACGCCGCGTACATGTTTGCGAAAGCTTGAGAAACTATCGAAAGTGACCACGTCAACCGCCGTGTCTAGCTCAAGCGCCAGCCGAAACCACCCCGGTCGCTGCATCTCGACGCTCACGACTGTGGCCATGAAGGGCTGCGAAATATAGCGCCCTTGCACCCGTTTTCCCGGCATCCAACCTTCTGGTGGACGGGTGCCAATCGCGGCAAAAAACGCGTTCCAGTCGCGAAAACCCGCTTGGTGCGCCAACAATTCTAGCGCTCTGGCATGGCCAATCTCTTTGCCCTGTTTTGCCAGATCGGCGCGCAGCTGTTTGGCCTGTTCTTTCGCTTCGCTCAGCGATGGCAAATCACGGTTCATGCCCTGCCCTCCGCACCCATATGAAACAGGCCCCATTGGCGCGCATTGGCGAAAAGCGACACCGCAGTCAGCAGCAAGAGCACGGCCTCAGACAGTGGCCCGACACCCCATATGCCGCCCTCGCCCCAGGCATTGGCCAGCACAAAGGTTAGCGGTATTGCGAATAGATAAGTTTTGCTCAATCCCAATATCACGGCCCGCCCTGCATCACCGATAGCTTGAAAGTAGCTCCCGATGATCATCAACGGGCCAGGCAGGAAAAAGACCGACATCACCACCGAAAAAATGCGCAGAGTTTCACCAACAACCTGTTGATCATCGACAAACATACCGCCGATCTGCGCCGCATATCTCACAAACAGTATCTGTATTATTATGCAATATATCAGTGACATAACAAGCGATACCAACAAGCTCGCCTTGGCACGTTGCCATTGCTTGGCGCCAAAATTATTGCCCGTAATTGTCTGCATTGCAAAGGAAAGGCCCAACAGCGGCAGATAGGCAAATGTCATGATCCGCGTGATGAATCCATAAGCAGAAACCGTGGTCTCACAGCTTTGGCTGCTCACCATTTGCAACGCGGTCATGATCGCCGCCGACCCAAGCGACAGGCCGACAAAGTTAAAACTTTGCGGTGCGCCCAGCTTCAGAATGCGGCCCCAAGCATGGGTGAGGCTGTGCTCAAGAAGCGCCGACAAGCGCAGCTGCGTATTGCCCCGCAATCGAAATACCACAATGATAACCAAGCCGAGCAACTGCGCCAAGGTCGTGCCATAGG
>JAESRD010000351.1 GCA_016764835.1 Paracoccaceae bacterium
TACGTATGCAGCTTCAAAAGGTAGGTAATTTTGAGCCAAGAGAGCCAAAATTAGCCCTGTTAATACATCTCCACTTCCACCTTTACTCAAAGCTACATTTCCTAGAGTATTGATAGCGGATATGGCGCTACATCTTGTAGGCCCACCCGGTCATTATTCACATAAGCAGACGCGTCGGCAGCATCGACGATGCCTTTTTCAAGCGCGCCAAAAACCTCGGAGAACGGGATGGAGACAGGCGATGCACCAGCGGCCTGAAATACGGCTGCGGCAAGACCTTCGGGCGAGCGAATTTTGATACCTTCAAGGTCTTCAAACGTCCGGATCGGCGTGGCAGCTGCAAGCGCTTCTCTCGAATATGGGCCGCAAGCAACCACATGTACTTCGCCGCCTGTAATCTCGTCGGCAGCCTTTTGCATGATCGCTTCACCACCGCCATCACGGCAGAAGCCGAGCATTTGTTGCGGTGTGTCATAGCCAGATATCAGATCGCCCAAGATCGCAAAGGCAGGCTCAAGGCCAGAAAAATAACTCACAGCCGTGAAATCACCATCAAGCACGCCAGCAGCAACGGCCTCTGGGGTTTCACGTGCGGGCACGACAGAGCCATTCGGTGTGAAGACGATTTCGATACGCCCGTCTGTCAGCTCGGAAATTCTCGGCAACCAATTGTCTGTAAGATACTGGGTCGAAAAATCACCGGCATTGAATGATGTCTGAATGGTCAATGTTTCTGCGCTGGCAATGCAGGCGGTCGCAGAGACGGACGCGGCAAGAAGCGCGATTTTGGTAAATTTCATAGTTTCCTCCCAAGGGATACAGGTGAACATCTTGTGCTCGACACATGTATTAATATATTAGTGCGTCAGAGGCAAGAATGTTCTATACTGATTTCACAACCCGGAAATTAACCAACGTGATCCCTTCATATGAACGAAAATACACTGACCATTAACGCGATGCTCGCCCCTGACAAGCCCGCCGCACCCCGTGGCCAGTTGCGCAAGACCTCCGTGAGCCAGCAAATATATGATGCCCTGCGGATAAGGGTACTTTCGCTCGAACTGGTCCCGGGAGAAAATCTTTCTCGCGCAGAAATTGCCGGTTTTTACGGTGTCAGCCAAACACCTGTCCGCGACGCAATGCTAAAGCTCGAAGAAGAAGGTCTTCTGGTAATTTTTCCTCAATCCAAAACCGAAGTCTCGCGGATCGACGTGAACCATGCCCGTGAAACTCAGTTCTTACGCATGTCCGTTGAAATTGAGGTGGCCAAACAGCTGGCCACTTACGGCGCGCCCGGTGCGACGGACACGGCGCGGGCTATTTTGCGGCGCCAAAAGTCTGCACAAGAGGCCCATGACCTTACCTATTTCGAGGAACTAGATCGCGCCTTTCATGGCGCATTGTTGGAATCAGCTGGATTAGAAAGCCTCTGGACCCTCATTTCTGAGCGGTCGGGGCAAATTGACAGGCTGCGAAAACTCAACCTGCCCGTTGCCGGCAAAGCGGTAGAGGTTATTGACGCGCATTGCGCCATACTCGATGCAATCCAAAATCGTGATGCGGGCGAAGCTGAAAAACACGTGCGCATTCATCTGTCAGGAACGTTGGTACAAGTTAACCAGATAATCGCCCGAAACCCGGAATTCTTTTGACCCGTCATTTTGCTTGAGGCCGTAGCGGCGCTGCATTCATTTGCGATCCCAAATGCGACAGGAATATTGCGGCGTTAGAATACCTTCGTTTCAGCCCGACCGTATCAACCACCACCCGGTGATTTGAAAACAAAAATATCTCCCTTGCCCATATAGGCCACATCATTGCCCTTCAGCATTTCAACGCGACCATCGGTTCGGATGACGGAGTTCTCGCCAGTGCTGCCCCCGCCTCCACCCTGTGCCTCATGAGGCGGCGTTTGGCGGGGCGATGACAGCACCGTTGCCGTCATAGGTTCAAGAAACCGCAGCTTGCGCTCGATGCCATCGCCGCCAGTGTAGCGCCCTGCCCCACCCGACCCACGCCTGATTGAAAAAGCCTTCCACGCGGACTGGAAAACGAGTTTCTAACACTTCAGGGTCAGTCATGCGTGTATTGGTCATGTGGCTGTGAACTGCGCTCGCGCCATGAAACCCATTGCCGGCACCAGTGCCCGCACAAATCGTCTCATGATTTTGAAAATCCTCGTTGCCGTAAACAAAATTGTTCATCGTGCCTTGGCTCCCCGCTATCACGCCTAAAGCACCGTAAAGCGTGTCGGCGATCGCTTGGCTCACCTCGGTATTGCCAGAGATAACGGCCGCGGGCGCGTTTGGGTTGATCATCGAACTTTGTGATACGATCAATTTCAATGGCTTCAGGCAGCCCTCATGCATGGGAATATTTGCCCCAACAAGCGTGCGAAAAACATAAAGAACAACCGCATGACAAATGGCCATCGGCGCATTGTAATTGTATTTATCCTGGGGCGAAGTTCCGCCAAAATCGATCACCGCCGCGCGGGCGCGCCGATCTACGGTGATCGCCACCTTGATCTGCGCACCACTGTCGAGCGGGTAGGTAAATTTACAATCATGCAGCACATCCAGCACATGGCGCACGCTTTCTTCGGCATTGTCTTGAACATGGCCCATATAGGCATGCAGCACATCAAGCCCAAATTGGCGGGTAATATTGGTGAGCGCCCGCTCGCCGGTGGCATTGGCGGCAATTTGCGCCGCCAAATCGGCCATATTCTGGTGGATATTGCGACACGGATACTGCCCCGATGCCAGCAGTTCGCGCGCCGAACGTTCCTGAAGCACACCCTGTCTCACCAGCAGGAAATTGTCGAACAAGACACCTTCTTGTGCGATATGCTGGCTGTCTGGCGGTGCCGAACCTGGCGGGGTGCCACCTATATCGGCCTGGTGCCCACGTGAGGCGACGGAATAAATAATGCTCTCGCCTTGGTCGTCGAAAACCGGCGTAATAACAGTGACATCAGGCAAATGCGTGCCCCCATTATAGGGGTTATTCATCATGAAAACATCACCTGGACGGATTGTCCCTGCATTCTGAACAAGGATCGAGCGCACTGAGGCTGACATTGAGCCGAGGTGAACCGGCACATGCGGGGCATTGGCGACCAGATCACCTTTTGCGTCAAATATTGCGCATGAAAAATCATAGCGCTCTTTGATATTCACCGAATAGGCAGTGTTGGCCAATGTTGCGCCCATTTGCGCGGCGATAGACATGTAGAGGTTGTTAAAAACTTCGAGCATGACCGGATCGACATGTGTGCCAATCGCTTCTTTGCGGCGCAGGGCCACGACCCGACGCAATATTAGATTGCCGCCTGCGGCAGATTTTGCCTGCCAGCCATGCTCCAAAATATTGGTACCTGTTGGCTCGTGTAATATAGCAGGCCCGTCCACAGTTTCCCCCAAAGCGAGGCTGGCGCGGTCTACCAAAGGCACATCACGCCATGCGCTGCACCTAAACTTTGAGACCGTTTGCGCCGCCTTTTGGCAAGGTTCAGTATCCGGCAGGGTCACGGTTTCACCAGTTGCCCCGATCGCCTCTGCGGTGAGCAGGTCAATTATCAGATGCGCATCGTCAGGCACAAAACCAAACCGGTTCTGATGGGCCGCCTCAAAGGCGACAGTCATTTCACTGGCCGTGCCAAAAGCCACGTCGAGCGTTTGATGCGCGCCATCGGTACGAATATGCGCCATGGTGATAATGCGAATGTTTTCAGCATCAATCCCCTGATCGAGAACCTCTTTGGCGGCGGTTTCCGCCAGTCTAATAATGACCGATTTCGTCTCCGCCGCCGCATCAATCGGCTTGGCAAACAGGTATTCTTGGATGGCGCGCACATCCGCCAAACCCACGCCAAAAGCCGAGAGCACCCCGGCAAAGGGATGGATGAATATGCTTTCCATCCCAAGTGCATCTGCCAGCAAACGGGCATGTTGCCCGCCAGCCCCGCCAAGCAGTTCATGGTATATTTGGTCACGTCATAGCCGCGCTGAACGCTAATCTTTTTGATCGCGTTGGCCATGTTTTCAACCGCAATCCGCAAGAACCCCTGGGCGATTTCTTCAACCGTTTTACCGCCGCCAATTTCGTCAGCAAGCGCCGCAAATTTTACGCGGACAACGTCAATATCCAACGGCAGATCTGCTTTTGGGCCAAAAACTGGTGGAAATTGGCTGGGCTGCAATTTGCCCAACAAAACGTTGCAATCCGATACCGTCAGCTTACCGCCGCGGCGGTAAGCCGCAGGCCCCGGATTTGCGCCCGCACTTTCAGGCCCAACCTGCATGCGGCCGTCTTTGTAAGACAGAACTGACCCGCCCCCGGCGGCAACAGTATGAATAGACATCATCGGCGCCCGCAGGCGCTCCCCTGCACCTTCGGTCTCAAACGAGCGTTCATACTCACCTGAATAATGGCACACATCCGTCGATGTGCCGCCCATATCAAAACCGATCAGCCGATCAAAACCTTGCACTTGTGCGGTGCGGACCATGCCAACAACGCCCCCGGCAGGCCCTGATAGAATAGCGTCCTTGCCCTGAAACATATGCGCATCTGTCAAGCCGCCATTAGATTGCATGAACATCAGACTATCGCAGCCGCCACCGGACGCATTTAGCGCATCGGCGACCTGCTTGATATAGCGCCGCAGAATGGGCGAAAGATAGGCATACAACCACGGCAGTGTCGCCGCGCGCGACCAGTTTGATAAGCGGGCTGACTTCACGGCTCAGCGATATTTGGCTAAAGCCAATATCGCGGGCAATATCACCAAGCGCACCCTCATGCGCGCTATAGCGGTAGCCATGCATCAACGCGATTGCAACCGAGCGGTAGCCCTGCTCATAGGCCAATATCAGGGCGTGGCGCGCATTTTCAGAATTTAGCGGGGTAATGATTTGACCGTCAGCAGCAACGCGTTCTTCGACTTCAATGACACGGTCATAAAGCAGCTCCGGCAGCTTGATTTCGAGATCAAATAGGTGCGGCCGGTTCTGATAGCCAATGCGTAACAGATCGCCGAAACCATCTGTAATCATCAGCAAAGTGCGCGCGCCTTTGCGCTCCAACAGGGCGTTTGTGGCGACGGTCGTCCCCATTTCGACCGCAGATATTGTGTTCTTTGGGATCGCATCCGCATCGGCCAAACCCAAGAGAGACTTGATCCCATACACGGCGGCATCTGCGTAAACTTCGGGATTATCTGACAGTAATTTATGCGTGCGCAGGGCACTGTCAGGCCGGCCTGCAACGATATCTGTGATAGGTGCCGCCACGATCAACCCAAAATTGCCATCTGTTTTCGTTGAATTTTTTCATCAATACATTCCTCGAATCAGATAGTTGTTTTTTTTGGATATAACACTGACATATTGTCAACGTTATATACGCAAATGGATTCGAGCATACCGAACCGACCAGAGAGATACTTATGAAACACTTCTTTTGGCCGCAAAATGCGCTCGCGCTTGCCACATCTGTCAATGCACAAGGCTGGGACATGCCAACGCCAAACGGCGATTCTACATTCCACACCCAAAACATAAGTGCCTTCGCCGATGACGTGCGCGCCGCGACAGATGGGGGCCTCGATATAACGGTCCATTCTGCTGGCTCGCTGTTCCCACATGCCGAGATCAAAGGCGCTCTGCGCAGCCGCTCCGTGCCAATTGGCGAGTTTTTCCTGTCGCGTCTGTCAAACGAAGATCTCGCCTACGGTCTCGGTAGCCAGCCATTCTTGGCCACAAGCTACGAGAATGCCCAACGGCTGTGGGATGTTCAGCGCCCCGTTATCACCGAGCTTTTGGCAGCCCAAGGCCTGATGCCATTATTCTCGGTGCCGTGGCCCGCTCAGGGTCTCTATACCAATGGCGAAATCGCCAGTGTCGCTGTCCTCAACGGCCTGCGTTTTCGCGCCTATAAAGCCGCACTGGAAGTATTTGAAACGCTGGCCGGCGCGGCCCCGGTACAGATCTAAGCGTCCGACATTCCGCAAGCCTTTGCCACCGGTCAGGTCGCGGCGATGATCACATCTCCCTCCACCGGCGTTAACTTTACAGCTTGGGGTTTTGTAACCCATTACACCCCCGATCAATGCTTGGATGCCAAAAAACATCGTGGTTGTGAACATACCCTAGATGCCGAGACCCAGGCCGCTGTATTGGCCGCCGCCGATGCTGCGCAAATCCGCGGCTGGAAAATGTCAGCCGCTGAGGCCGAAAGCAAGACCGCCGCTTTGGCCGAAAACGGCATCATCGTCTATGACGCCAAGCGCGCAATTGGTCGAAGACCTGCAAGCTATCGGCGCGACAATGCTCGACAATTGGAAGGCAAACGCGTCTGACGCCGCACTCTCTATTCGAGACGCCTCTTCTAACTAAAGGTCTGCTCCCAACCGGCTGACGGCACAGCTTGCCGTCAACCAACTTGCATCTAGATAGAGGTTGAAAAATGGGCCGAACGCTCCAAAAATTATACGACATCTGCGGCGCGCTTGCCGGTGGGTTGATCATTTGCATCTGCTTGCTCATCAGCACCCAGATCATCCTCAATGCGACCGGGCGGCTTAGCCCCGGCCTTTTGCCATCCACCATCCCCACTTACGCTGGTTTTTCAGGCTTTATGCTGGCGGGTGCTACCTTTCTCGCGCTGGCCCACACTCTGCGCGCAGGCGGACATATCCGCGTAAACCTCGTCACCGCACGGCTGCCCGATCGTCCACGAACCTATCTTGAAGGATTGGTATTGATCATTGCCACCATTCTGGTCGGCTATGTCACATGGTTCATGATCGGGCTGGTGGCTGAGAGCGTCCATTACGGTGATGTCTCGCACGGGATTATCCCAATCGCCTATGGATCCCGCAAAGCGTATGCGCCTTTGGCATTGGCCTGCTGTTGGTGGCAATCGTGCATACATTTGTCGACCTGGTTCTGGCTGGCAAGCCGATCCTATCCACGCCAGATGAGGTATAATCATGTCTGATCCTATGATTGCACTCACCCTGCTCGGCGTTCTCATCACCTTGCTTGCACTAGGCGTTTGGGTGGCCGTATCGCTGTCCATTGTCGGGCTGGTCGGACTGGTGTTTTTCTCAAATGCACCCTCGGGCCTAATCATCGCCACCACGTTTTGGGGGCATTCACATAGCTGGGTGCTCACCGCCCTGCCGCTGTTTATCCTGATGGGAGAAATCCTGCTTCGATCGCGCATGAGCGACGATATGTTCACAGGTCTTGTGCCATGGCTCAGCCGCGCACCGGGCCGGTTGCTACATGTCAATATCTTCGGCTGCGCCATCTTTGCCGCGGTCTCAGGCTCGTCAGCCGCCACGGCTGCAACAATCGGTAGAATGTCGGTGCCAGAGCTAACCAAGCGCGGCTACCCCGAAAGCCTGATCCTCGGGACGCTGGCAGGATCAGCCACACTTGGCCTGCTCATCCCGCCCTCGATCATCCTTATCGTCTATGGCGTGGCAACCGGACAATCGATCGCGCGGCTCTTCATCGCCGGTCTCCTTCCGGGGCTGATGTTGATCAGCTTGTTCGCCGGCTATGTGGCCCTGCGCGCATGGATGGACCCAGATCTTATCCCGCCAATCGACAGGTCCTATTCGTTCAAAGAAAAGATAGTCGCCTCGCGCCGGCTGGTGCCTGTCGCCTTGCTTATCGGCGGCGTTATCGGGTCGATCTATGGCGGGTTGGCCTCGCCAACCGATGCCGCAGCACTCGGCGTGGTTCTGGCCACATTGCTTGCATGGGCCTCGGGATCATTCAGCTGGGCACTATTTGGGGCGGCCGTTATGTCGGCGACACGAACCTCCTGCATGATCGCGTTGATCCTGCTTGGCGCGGCGTTTTTATCTGTCTCCATGGGGTTTACTGGCCTGCCGCGCAACTTGGCCGCCTGGATATCGGATATGCGCCTGTCAGTGACGGCCCTGCTCGTGGCCCTCACCATTTTCTTTATTGTGCTGGGCTGCTTTCTCGACTGTATATCGGTGATCGTGCTGACAACATCTATCATTATACCGATGGTCACCGCCGTTGGCATTGACCCATTATGGTTTGGAAACTACCTCGTGATCGTGGTTGAAATGAGCCAAATCACCCCGCCTGTTGGCTTCAACCTCTTCGTCATTCAAGGGCTGACGGGGATCAACATTCTGCGCATCGCCAAAGCAGCATTCCCGTTTTTTTTGCTCCTGTTGCTTGGCGTGTTGTTGATCTGTGTCTTTCCGCAAATTGTGACATATCTTCCAGATTTAATGGCGAATTAGAGAGACGCAGCTGCGCGGCTGGCTTGATCATATTGCCCCGAAAGGGCGCGCAGGCTGGCCGCGACGTCGCGCATTTGGTCGCCCGTCATATCGATCAGCGACAAGCCATCCAGAAAGCAACGTTCCCGTATCTCTCGGTAGGCTTCACATAGCTCAGCCCCCGCCTCAGACGTGCTGTAAAACACTTCTTTTCCGCGCTTTTGTGATGTCAAAAGCTTCATTTTCATGAGCTTGCGCAACGCATAATTTACGGTATGCACGTCCTCAATATTCAACAAAAAGCTGATATCTGTCAGCCGCTTGTCGCTGCGGCGGCGGTTGGTGTTGTGCAGCACCAAAATCTCCAGCGGGGTAAGGTCGGTATTGCCGGCCGCAGACATGCAGCGCGTCATCCAGCGTGAGAACGCATTATAGGCGATTATCATGCCATATTCGACCTCAGAAGCCTCCCACCCTTTCCCTTCAGCGAGGTGGCGGGAAGACACAATGCGTCGTTTCGTGTCCGATTTCTCAGCCATTTTCGAGTAAAACCTTCTCAAATCACAAGCGTAAAGCATATATGTTATGGCTAAAACGTCCAGAAATATTAAGCAAAAAAACTTTTCAGCGCTTCATACGTGGCTTGTTTTTGTGAGTTTCCTGAGCGGCGACGTCCAAATTCCGGCCCGTGGCGCGCGTTGCTCACCCGACAATAAGCCAGGCTTTCAGACCGTCCCATCACGTTATCACCCAAGCCGGGCGTTAATCAGATTGGGGCTTGGCCACTTTATTCAATACCTTGACGGCCCCAGAGCCGAAGGTCATGAATTCACCATACCAAGACCCCCATCTGCCCAGATCATCGAACCAGCATATGCCAACTAAGGGTACGCTAACATGACAAATCCATCCTTCGAATTCGCGCATGCCATCACCCGCAAGCCGGCCAAAAGCGTCATTGCCGGGCTGCGGGCCGAGGATACCGGAACACCGGATTTTGCACAGATGGAAGTGGATCACGCTGCTTATGTCGCCACCCTGCGCGAGACCGGAGCAACCGTAATCGAGCTTCCAGCGCTGGAAGAATTCCCCGATTCTGTGTTCGTCGAGGATGATGCGCTTTGCCTCAAAGATCTCGCGATCCTCATGCGTCCGGGCGCCCCGTCGCGCAGCGGTGAAGTTGCACTTATGGCTGAAACTATTCGCGCCCAATATGACGATGTCTTCGAGATCAAAGGCCCCGGCTTTATTGAGGGCGGCGATATTTTGACCACGGGACGCGAGATCCTCATTGGCAAATCAGCCCGCACAGATGCCGCTGGCGTGGCCGAGTTGCGCGCTATCGTCACCACGTTCGGCTACAGCTTGCGCGAGGTGCAAACACCCGCCGATGTGCTTCATTTCAAGACGGACTGCTCGCTGCTTGATGGCGAGACAATCCTTGCCACCAAACGCCTAGATGCTTCGGGCTGCTTTGAAGGCTACCGGGTATTGCACACAGCCGATGGTGAAGAAGCCGCCGCCAATGCGATCCGGTTTAACCAGTTTGTTATTATGGCCGCTGGCTTCCCCAAAACCGCTGAAATGTTGCGCCGCAACGGTTTCGTTATTCGCGAAATCAACAATACAGAATGCGCCAAAATTGATGGCGGCATGTCCTGTCTGTCGCTTAGATTTTAGCGGCAGATGGGAGCGCGTATACGCGACATAAGTATTTGATTATTAACGGTAGTAATATTTTACTGACAGCTCAACCATTGGTGTCGCTTCGCAGCAAATTAGCCGGCCGATGCGCTCCGAATAGAGCGCCAAACCGCACTTTAATGGCGGTTTCTTTTTGGACAATGATCCGCCAATACCGGCCCGCACGGCAATACGCTCCATGCGTAAAGACACATAACCGGTTTCGGCCCAATCCTCGAAAAATGCGCGGTGAAGCGCTGCCGTGACAGATGTTTGCAAAACAGCCGCATCTGCCGATTTACGCTCTGGCTTTCCTGAAGTTTTGGCCTTGCATCGCCCGATATTTGCCCGAGTCAGGAGGATCAGATGCCCGCCCAAAAAACTACCCCAAGTTTTGGCGCCATGCCGCGGCTTGCACTGGGCGATGCTATCTCAGCCAAGGCAGGCACTGGTATTCTGGCTGTCTGCGCCAAAGGTATAGTGTTGCAGTTCCCCTTTGCGCCCGACGGATCTGTTGCTGAACTTCGCGGCAAACATAAACGCGCAGCCTATCTTAAAAAAAGTCGCCAACCTGATCGCATTTGACAAAGTAGGGCCGCCCTCAACCCATGCCTCCAAAGATGGTGATACCTTCAATATTGAGTTTTCCTGCACAGACCACGGGGCTGTAACCGGCTCAAAATATGAGAAAAATTACATATCTGCCAATCGGGTTCGAGGCGGCTAAATCCAGCACTACCGCGACGATTGGAACCCGCTTGTGCTGCTCAATGCCGTCGATGGAAGAGACGCTCTCACCGCCAATTTTCAGGAGTTTATTGATGTTTGAACATATCTTTGTGACCGGGCAGCGGTAAAACTGGCAGCCGAGTGACCGCACAATTGCAGGCAAAAGGCATCATCCCGCGTGTTGCAACCCGCAGCCCAAAAAGCGCCGCAATGGCCCGGGTTCACTGGCAAAACCCTTCAAGTTTTGTGGCGGCATTTCATAAGATTGAGGCCGTCTCTCTGGCCGCGCCCCACCGACACAGGTAACAGCTTGGCGCAATGCAACCCGTCCTTAAATTTGCCCGCAAAGCTGGCGTTGTGCGGTTTGTTTTGCTGAGCGCGTCGTCCCCAGATGAAGGTGGCCCAATGATGGGGGGAGGATTACGCTTGGCTATGGTCGAATGCGCCCATCTTGGTTCATTGCGTATTTCGGGGTGATCCGGCCGGGGA
>JAESRD010000352.1 GCA_016764835.1 Paracoccaceae bacterium
GCGCATATTATGCGCGTCGGACCCGACGCTATATTTGACACCATCATCGAGCAGAGATTTCGGGAAATTCGCTGTATTCACTATGTTGTCGCGCAACCCTTTCGCAGGCAGGCGTTTTGGGTCTAGCCCATAAAAGCCGCCATTATTGGCTTCGATAAAGTCGTAGGCGCTCAGCAATGGCAAGGCTTTTTCGATGCCGATATTATTTACAATGCCCGTTGTGCTGGGCGAAAAAGCATGCGGCAAAATGGTTATGCATTCATGTTCCGCGGCTTGATCTGAGTTATGAATACTCCAGTCAAAGGGCGGAAATGCCGCGATAAGTTTGATCAGGCTGGCTCGATCTTTGGCAAGGAATATGACCTCGACACCCTCGGACGATATGTTCTCGACCCCCGCTACGATTTTGGTTTTTGAGCCTGATGCAGCGGCGGCTTCGCACAAAAAGTCGTAGGCTTCCAGCGGGTTGCGGTAGGCGTGCTCGGTTGAGCAGAGGATGTCTAGATGCGCCACGGCCGGCGCAAACCGCTTTGCCTTGGCCCGGCGTTGGGCCGCAGGCAAGTGGTTGATATTCGCGTGAAAATGGCTATCGATGGTAACGGTTATTGGTGCGGCACACACGAGCCTGTCTCCTGAATTTTGCGCAATTTTAGAGTTTGCTGAGCTCAATTTATTCTACATTGCTTGGGTTATCAAACCCCCAGGCCTAGTCCAGCGTTTGGCGGTAGCGTTTTAGCGCGACAACCACGATGACGGCCATAATGGCGGCGATGCTGGCCATGTCGCCGGCGATGTCGACAACATCTGCGCCTTTGAGCATGACTTTGCGAACGATACGCAAGAAATGTGTCGCTGGGATTGCGTTGCCGATGTTCTGCGCCCAGCCGGGCATGGCAGCAAAAGGGAACATAAATCCTGAGAGTAGGATCGTCGGCAGCAGGGTGAAGAATGATAGTTGCATGGCCTGCATCTGGCTGCGGGCCACGGTTGATATCAGGAAGCCGAGCGCCAGATTAACGATGATATACAGGTTGAACCCGAGGAAAAACGCCAGCGGTGAGCCGGTGAAGGGCACGCTAAACAACACTTGTGCGGCAACCAGGAAAACCAGCGTCTGCACATAGCCAACGACCACATAGGGCATGATTTTGCCGAGCATGACTTCGAGCGGGCGCACCGGTGTGGCGATCAGGGTTTCCATCGTGCCCTTCTCGCTTTCGCGCACGATCGCTACCGCGGTGATCATCACCATTGTCAGCGATAGGATGACGCCCAAAAGCCCCGGTACGATGTTGATTGAGGTGTTGCCTTCGGGGTTATATTGGCGGTGAACCACCACGCCAAAGGGCTGCGGTCGGGCAGCAACAAAGCCGAGCGGGCCGATCAGGGTTTGGGCCATGGCGGTGTCGACAATGCCAGAAATTGCCGCCGCAGCGCCGCCGACCGCTGCCGGGTCTGAGGCATCGGCTGAGAGCAGGATTTGCGGTGACAGTCCGCGCAAAATGTCACGCTCAAAGCCCGGCGGGATCACCACGACAAAGTTGGCGGAGCCGTCGCGCAGGGCGGCGTCGCCCTCTTCGGCGCTGGTAACAATGCCCTCAAAGTCAAAGTAGGTCGAGGTTTCCATGCCCATCAATATCGCACGGGTGACCGGGCCTTCATCGGCCATTTCAACCAATGTCGGCAAATGGCGCGGGTCTGAATTGATGGCATAGCCGAAGATCAACAGCTGCATGATCGGCACGCCGACCATCATAGCAAACGTCACTTTGTCGCGCCGCATTTGCACAAATTCTTTTGACAAAACCGCGATGAACCGCGCGAATGAAAAGCCCCAGCTCATGACGCCGCCCCGATGAAATTATCCTCAGACCCGGTCATCAGGTAGATAAACGCCTCCTCCAACTCGGCCTCTTTGCGCACCCATTTATGCGTGCCGTTCTTCTCGTATTTTTGCGCAATCGCGTCGAGTGCGGCTTTGTCTGTGCCAGACACATGCAATACCGCGCCAAAACGGGCGACTTGAGCCGCACCTGGCTCTGCACGCAAATCTTGTTCTAGCTTGGTTATGTCGGGTCCGGTCACGCGCCATGTGTGCAAACCGATCATGCGGGGAATTTCTGATGCTTGTCCGGAGATCAGCTTTTTGCCGTAAGCGATATAGGCAATAAAATCACATTGCACCGCCTCGTCCATGTAGTGGGTTGAGACCAAAACCGTGACGCCTTTGGCCGAGAGGCGGCGGATTTCGTCCCAAAAGTCGCGCCTTGCTTTGGGGTCAACGCCTGCTGTTGGCTCGTCGAGCAGCAAGAGTGCCGGGTCGTGGATCATGCAGGCGGCCAGCGCGAGGCGCTGTTTCCAACCACCAGAAAGCGTGCCCGCAAGTTGTTTAGCCCGGTCGGCCAGCCCAAGGTTTTCCAGCGCTTGTTTTACCCGGTTCTTGCGGTCTTTTATCCGGTACATCCGGGCTATGAAGTCAAGGTTTTCAGCAATGGTCAGGTCTTCGTAAAGCGAGAATTTTTGCGTCATATAGCCGACATTTTCTTTGATCTGCGCCTGCTCGGTCAGAATGTCATAGCCAAGACAACTGCCCTGTCCGGCATCTGGGGTTAGCAACCCGCACATCTTGCGAATGGTCGTGGTTTTGCCTGAGCCATTGGGGCCCAAAAAGCCGTAGATCGCGCCCTTTGGTACTTCCATATCAAAGTCATCAACCACCTTGCGGCCACTGAAGATCTTGGTCAGTCCGGTGACTGATATTGCTGGTTGCGCGCTCATTCGAGCGGGCTCAATGTGAGCGGCTGGCCGGGCAACAACCCGTCGGCGTTGAGCAGAACTGCCTCGGTACGAAACACCAGCCGGGAGCGCTCTTCGCGGCTGTAAATAATCGGCGGGGTGAATTGCGGGGTTGAGGCGAGGCGGGTGACGCGGGCCTGCACATCGGGGGCGCAGCCATTGCATTCGACCGCGAAGATATCGCCGGGTTGAACTGTAGCACGGTCTGATTCCGGCACGAAAAACAAAGCTTTTAGCGCGCCTGGTGGTAGGATCGAGACGACAGGTGCCCCGGCCCCGGCGACTTCGCCTGTATCGTAAAACACCCGGTCGATTTGGCCTGCTATCGGCGCAATTATCGAGCGGTCGGCAAGGGCCAAGCGGGCGTCATCACGCAGGGCAAGGGCGGTCTCTAACGTGGCTTCAGCGGCGATACGCTGGGCGTCGCGGGCGGGGAGGATTGCGACCTGAAGCTGGGCTTCGGGCTGGGCGATGCGGGCATTGGCGCTCTCTAATTTGGCCATATCAGTGTCAAACCGGGCGACGGCAACCGAGCCACCTTCCAGCAGCCGCTGCGTGCGCTCAACGGTTGAGGCGGCAAGCTGTTGGTCGGCACGGGCCTGATCAAGCGTGGCGCGGATCACATCTATTTCGGCGGTGCGGCTGCCAGTGGCCAGATTGTCGAGGTTGGCCTGCGCCACGACAACCTGCGCCTCTGCCGCCCGTAAACCGGCGATTTGGTGAGCGTTTTCAATGCGAAACAGAGCGGCGCCGGCCAAGATAACCTCGCCCTCGGCCACGCTAAGCTCGGCAATACGGCCTGCGGCGGCGGGGGCAACATAGACATAATCGCCCTCAATATATCCATTATAGACGGTGATTTCGGGGCCAATGAGACCCGGAAAAACGGCGGTGACAATGCCCATGGCCCATTGTGTGAATCCGCTCATGCTCTGTCCTTTCCAACCGGCTCTAGCCCGGCAAATAATATGGTGAGATGGTTTTCAACCAAGCGGTCAAGCTGCAACCCGCCCTCTGGCTCTATGTCAAATATGGCCGAGAGGATTAGATGAGCGACGAAAGGGCCGATGACCGTGCGCGTGGTCAGCTCTGGGTCGATATCGCGAATGTAGCCGCCGCTGACGCCTTGGGCCAAAAGCGCTGTGATCGCGGGCAAAGCGCGGTTTAGCACGGCTTTGCGGTAGAGCGCCGCTATCGCCGGGGCTGCTGGTGCTTCGCGAAATACAAGCAGCGGCACGGCGCTTTTCATCGGGTCGCCCATGAGGGCGGTGATGGTTTGCATAAATCGTGCAATCACCGGGCGCGGGTCGCCTCGGTAGCCGTGCATTGCGTCAAATACCGAGCCGGTAACCGACACGACAGTGCGCGTGACCAGCCCTTCCAGCAGGGCTTCTTTGGAGGCGAAGTAGAGGTAAACTGTTCCCTTCGACAACCCAGCTTCACGGGCGATCTGGTCAACTGTGGTTTTGGCGTAACCTTGCTTGGTGAACAGAGTGAGCGCCGCATCCAGCACCTCTTTGGGCCGCTCATCTGCGCGTCTTTTAAATTTGGGCTGTTTGGTTTTCCTGCTCATTGTAAATAACTAACTAACTGACCAGTCAGTTATTTACAAGACGGTGTCTTAAACATCTGAAAATACCGTTTTGCTTAACTGCTTGTCTGAGGCAGTAAGCCTAGAACAGTTTGGCCTGTCATTTGACCAACAAAAAACGCATGTTTTCTTATGAATTTAGCCCCGTTTCATGACCGCCCTGAACAGCGCCAGCAATGCAAATTCACCATCGTGCTTCAGCTTGCCATTGCAGCGCCACGAGATTGATAGCGCAACTTTCACCATTGCCCATTGCAGCAACCGCTGCTGGTCAACGTCGAAAGCTTGGCTCCAAGATTGGGCCAGTGAAACAACACGTTCGGGGGCGGTGACGATCTTTTCCGCACCCTTGGGGTTGCGAAAAGCATTGGCCAATTCATAAGCCCGTTCACCCAAAACCCCCTTTGCATCAAAGGCGCAATATCCGCGTGCGCCCAGCCTGATATTGTCATGGTGCAGGTCGCCGTGCAGGGGGCGAATGTCTATTTGATTTGCCAACAGGTTCTGCGCGGTTTGTTGGCAAAACACTATGTCGCGGCGC
>JAESRD010000353.1 GCA_016764835.1 Paracoccaceae bacterium
ATACCGTTGAGGCTCATCTTTTCCAGCCGCTTAACCGTGGGGTGATTAGACCGCCACGCACCTTCAGCCACCTGATGGTAGTTATGCCATTTGTGCCGCAAAACAGCATGATCAACCATGTAATACTGCCAAAGTTCAGCGTAACTGGCATTGTACTGGGGCGCGCCGTTTTGGTTTGCGGCTTGCTTGCTGGCGGCGTTCTGGTTGGCGGGGGGCTGGTTCTCGGCCATGTGGCCTCCTACAAAATCACCCTGTTGGTTTATGCGCAAACCGGGCAAAGGGGCAAGCGCGGCATTGCTGCCGATTGACACTGGCATCGCCCGAGATAATGTCGGCCAAAGCTTCCATGACAGGTGATGATATGTTTGCAAATGGCCGCCCCTATCTGGCGATCCCCGGGCCTTCGGTTATGCCCGATGTTGTGCTGCGCGAAATGCACCGCGCAGCCCCCAATATTTATGCGGGTGAGCTGGTTGATATTACGGCTAAATCGCTGGAGCAGCTCAAAGCGCTGGCAGGCACAAAGCACGGCGTGGCGATCTATATCGCCAATGGCCACGGGCTGTGGGAAGCGATTTTGAGCAATGCATTCTCGGCCGGTGACCATGTTTTGGTGCCAGCGACCGGCATGTTTGGCCATGGTTGGGCTGACGTGGCCGCGGGCTTGGGGCTAAAGGTAGAAGTTATGGAGCTGGGCATGAGCGCCGCCGTTGACCCAGATGTGCTGGAGCAGCGCCTGCGCGCCGATACCGGCCATTCTATCCGCGCGGTTTTGGCGGTGCATACCGACACATCGACCAGTCTGCGCAGCGATATCCCGGCATTGCGCGCGGCGATTGACCGCGCCGCCCACCCGGCGCTGCTGTTGGCCGACTGCATGGCATCTTTGGGTTGCGAGCCGTTTCATATGGATGATTGGGGCGTCGACCTGATGATGGCTGGCAGCCAAAAGGGGCTGATGACCCCGCCGGGCATTGGTTTTGTTTTCGTCGGACCAAAGGCAGCGGCCTTGCGCGAAAAAACCACTGTCAGCCGCTATTGGGACTGGAAACCGAGAACCGATCCTGAGGCCTTTTGGCAGCACTTTTTCGGCACAGCACCGACCCACCACATTTACGGGCTTCATGCGGCACTCAACCTCATAGAGCAAGAAGGCCGCGATGCGGTTTGGGCACGGCATGAAGGGCTGGCCCGCGCTATCTGGGCGGCGGTTGAGGCATGGGGCACTCAGGGTGCCATGCGGCTCAACGTGACCAGCCCGGCGCACCGCTCGCATGCGGTAACGGCGATTGAGATCGGCGGCGAAGACGGCGACCGGCTGCGCGCTTGGTGTGAGCAGGTCGGCGGCGTGACGCTGGGCATTGGCCTTGGCCGCGAACCGGCTTCAGCCTTCTTTCGCATAGGTCACATGGGCCATGTGAATGCGCATATGGTGCTGGGCGCGCTGGCGGTCATAGATGCCGGGCTCAAAGCGCTGGATATTGCGCATGGGCCGGGCGCTGTAGAGGCGGCAACCGGTGTGATCGCGCGGCTCTCGCAGGCCTAACCTGCGCGGGCTTTGGCCAAGGCTGCGGGCAAGGCGGCGGCAAACAGCGCCAGATCGGCGGCGCTGCCGGCGCTAATGCGAATGCAGCGGTCTTGCGGCGCGCAAAACGGCATGCGCAAAAATATACCCGCCTCAATCATATTGGCCAGAACTTTGCGGGCAAAATCGCCGTCTTTGCCGCAATCAACGGCGACAAAGTTGGTGGCCGAGGGCAGCGCGGTCAGGCCATTATCGGCGGCAATCTGGGTGATCAGACGGCGGCTTTCGGCGACATTATTTTGAATTTTCGCCAGCCAATCGGCATCGGCCAGAGCCGCGACTGCACCCACTTGGGCAGCGCGGTTCATGCCAAAATGATTGCGCACTTTGTCAAAGGCTTTGATGATCGGCTGCGCGCCGATCGCATAGCCAACCCGCGCCCCGGCCATGCCATATGCCTTTGAAAAGGTACGCATTCTTATGACCCTCGGGTCATTGGGTACCAGCGCGGGCAGCGTGCCTTGCGGGGCAAATTCGCCGTAAGCTTCGTCCAAGATCAGCAGCGCGCCATCGGGCACATTGTCGATCATCCGGGAGATGGTGGCGGCACTGTGCCATGTGCCCATCGGGTTGTCGGGGTTGGAAATATAGATCAGCTTGGCGCCGGTCTCTTTGGCCTTGGCAATGAGCCGTTCAGGGTCTTCATGGTCGCCGGTATAGGGGACCATGTGCAAAACGCCACCAAAGCCCGCCACATGGTAGTTAAACGTCGGATAGGCGCCCGCCGAGGTGACAACGCCATCGCCCGGCGCGATCAGCAGCCGGACCAGAACGCCGAGCAGAGTGTCGATGCCGGTATCGACGGCGATATGTTCGGGGGCACAGCCAAGATGAGCGCTCAGCGCTTGCTTTAGCGTGTGGTTCTCTGGGTCGGCGTATTTCCAAATGTCACTGGCGGCGGTCTGCATCGCCTCTATCGCTTTGGGCGATGGGCCAAAGTTGTTCTCGTTGGCACCTAGGCGGGCGGCGAAACGGCTACCACGCGCGCGCTCTTGTGCTTCTGGCCCAACAAAGGGCACAGAGGAGGGCAGTGTGGCGGCGAGGGCGGTGAGGCGAGGATCATCATTCATGCGCCCAGCTAAGCCTGCCTGCCAGCGGGGCGCAAGCGCTTGAAGGTGCGTGTTTCATGATAATATGAGAATCAATCGCAAATATGGAAGGGCGAATGGCGAAATTAACCGGAAGAGACATCATGGCCGGAACCGCCGTCGCTATTTTTATGCGGGCCGTGCCACAGATCGGCGCGCACGTGCTGCGCAAACCGGTGGCAAACAGATTTGACGCTGGCCTGTACCACGTCGCTGGGCATGATGCGGGCGATTGTCCGGCTGGTGCCTTTGGCTAAACGCCACGCCGTTTTAGATGTCGTTAAGCCGGGTCATAGCGGCGTTAAGCTGGGCCATTTCTTCAACGCGCAGGGCCAAGTTGGCGCGGGCCTCTGTCACCACGGCCTCAGGGGCCGATGCCACAAATTTTGGGTTCTTCAACCGGCCGTTTAGCCCGCCGATCTCTTTGGTCAACTTGTCTATCGATTTGGAAAGACGGGTCTTTTCAGCATCGACATCAATGATATCAGCCAAGGGCAGTGCGAAGGCTGCGCCCTTGGTGGAGACGGCCAAAGAGCCTTTGGGCGCGGCGCTGACCGCCTCTAGGCTACCAATTTTGGCCAACCGTTTGATAAAGACCTCGTTATTGGCCCAAGCTGACTGCGCGGCGGCGTCTGCCTCAAGTTGCAACATTGGGATCATAAGCGACGCGGGCACATTCATTTGTGCGCGCGCCGAACGGACGCCCTCGATCAGAGAAATGGCCCAGTCCAATTCTGCTTCGGCGGTCGGGTCAATCAGCTCAGCCGCGGTGTAAGTCGGCCAGTTAGCATGGATCAGCATCTTAGAGCGGCTGCCGGATATGTTCCAAAGCTCTTCGGTAATGAAGGGCATGATTGGGTGTAGCAGAATTACGCATTGGTCGAGAACCCAGGCCACAACCTGTTGGGTTTCAAGCTTAACTTCGTCGCTGCCATCATAAAGCAGCGGCTTGGTGAACTCGATATATTTGTCGCAAACCATGTTCCAAACAAAGGCATAAAGCGCATTTGCGGCGTCGTTAAACCGGTAGGCTGTCAGCGCCTCATCAACCGCTTCGCGCACACGGCCGGTCTCGCCGATGATCCATTTGTTGAGCGGCTGCGTGGCGGTGGGGATACCTTCCGGCCGAGGGGCTTCAAACGCGCCTTGGAACTCGGCAAAGCGAAAGGCATTCCAGATCTTGGTGCTGAAATTGCGGTAGCCTTTGACCCTTTCGGTTGACAGCTTAAGCACGCCGCCAATCGCCGCCATTTGCGCCATGGTAAAGCGCAGAGCATCGGCACCGAACTCATCAATCATGTCCAGCGGATCAACCACATTGCCCAGCGTTTTGGACATTTTCACGCCCTTCTCGTCGCGCACAAGCTGGTGCAGGTAGACTGTGTGGAACGGGTCTTCGCCAACGACGGCTTGCTGCATCATCATCATCCGCGCCACCCAGAAG
>JAESRD010000354.1 GCA_016764835.1 Paracoccaceae bacterium
CGCAGGGCGGCGGCGCGCTCAGTCGCGGGGGCGGCCCATGGGCGAGCCCCGGCAAAAGCGGCGGCGCAATCTTGGGCATTTGCCTCTTGGACAAAGCCAATATGCGCGCCGGTGGCTGGGCTATGCACCTGCACCGGAGCGGCGCTATTGGCCAAAGCGGCGGCAATCAGCGGGCCGGCCTGCCACTGATGTTGCCGGAATGGCGCGCGCCCGGCCTCAATCGCTGTGAGGTCAGGCTCATGCGCCAAATCCCAACCCTTTGAGTTTTGCCGCTCAGGGGCGAAAAGTGCGGTGCCAGTGGCGATCCGTGAGGGGCGCAGGGCGACGGCAAACGGGTCAGCGGCGACGACTTCGGCGGGCACGGCCTCGTCAACGATTTGGTTGACGAAAGAGCTGTTTGCGCCGTTTTCCAGCAACCGTCGCACAAGGTAAGCCAGCAGGTCGCGATGCGCGCCAACCGGGGCATAAATCCGACAGCGGTTCTTGTATTGGTCGCGGAAAATTCCGTGCAACGCTTCGCCCTTGCCGTGCAATCGTTGGAATTCGTAGCTGCCCGGCGCCCGGCCCATCTCGGCGGCAATATGCTCGACGGCGGCCATAGTATGGGCGTTATGAGTGGCGAATTGCGGGTAGATCACATCGCTGGCATCAAGCAGTTTGCGGGCATTGGCGATATAGCTAATATCGGTGGCGTGTTTGGCTGTGAAAACCGGGAAACCGGCCATGCCGTCAACCTGCGCCTGCTTGATTTCAGCGTCCCAATAGGCGCCTTTGACCAAGCGGACCATGACCTTGCGATCATGTTTGCGAGCCAACGTTGCCAGCCAGTCGATCACCAGCCCGGCGCGCTGGCCGTAGGCCTGAATGACAACGCCAAAACCGTCCCATCCGGCCAGTTCAGGTGCGCTGAGTGCGGCCTCAATCACGTCGAGCGACAGCTCTAGCCTATTGGCTTCTTCGGCGTCGATATTGAGACCCATGCCAGCGGTTTTTGCCAGCAGTGCCAGTGCTTTAAGCCGTGGAACTAACTCGCCCATCACCCTGTCTTTTTGGGCGCGTTCATAGCGGGGATGCAGGGCGGATAGCTTGATTGAGATGCCGGGGTTTTGCGCCACAGGGCCGGGGCGGCAGGCGGGGGCTATGGCTGATATCGCGCGCGAATAGGCGAGGTGGTAAGCGCTTGCATCTTCTTGGGTGCAGGCGGCTTCGCCGAGCATATCGTAGGAATAGGTGTAGCCTTTGGCCTCCATACCTGCGGCGCGTTTGAGGGCGGCAGTAATGTCCTGGCCCAGCACAAACTGGCGGCCCATTTCGCGCATGGCTTGGCCAACGGCTTTGCGGATAACTGGCTCGCCCAACCGTTTGACCATGGCGCGTAAGGGGGCCACCAGGCCGGTGCCTTCATCGAGCACACGGCCCGTTAGCATCAGCGCCCAAGTTGACGCATTAACCAAGGACGAGGTCGATTGACCAAGGTGGCGGCCCCAGTTCGACGGGGCGATTTTGTCTTCGATCAGCGCGTCGATTGTCGGCGCATCTGGCACCCGCAACAAAGCCTCGGCGAGACACATCAGCGCAATGCCCTCGTCGCTGGACAGCCCATATTCGGCCAAGAACACTTCCATCATCCCCGGACTATCTTCGGCCCGCAGCTTGGTCACAATCTGGGCCGCATTGGTGCAAATTGCTGTGCGTTCACTTTGGGAAAGGGCCGCGTCTTGGGTAAGCGTCTGTAAGGCCACCCGCTCATCATGATAGGTTGCATCGGCGATCTGCTGGCGCAGCTGTGCTAGACGGTGATCAGACATTTTGGCTCCTTTTCCTTCGATAAATATAGAGGATAGCCAATGAGATGTTTTCCTGCTAATTAGCCTCTCGCAGTCCATTTGAACTGATAATGTTGTGAGATATGTAAATGGCGACTGAAACACTTGATGTATTCGATCTGAAAATCCTGAACGTTCTTGCCAGCGATGGTCGGATAAGTGCCACTGAGCTGGCCCGCCGAATAGGGCTGTCAAAATCGCCAGCGCAAGCGCGGCTGCGCCGGTTGGAAGAACAGGGGATTATTCGCGGCTACCGGGCGATATATGATCAGATACGGCTGGGCCAAGACCATGTGGCTTTTGTCGAGACCCGGCTCTCGGACACCAGAGAGGCCGCCCTTTCGGCCTTTAACGCGGCGGTGATGAAAGTGCCGGAGATCGAGCAATGTCATATGATCGCAGGCTCGTTCGACTATCTGCTCAAGGTGCGCTGCTCTGGCATGGCCAATTACCGCACGGTTCTGGCTGAAAAGATCTCGACCTTGCCGCATATCGCCGCGACCTCGACCTATGTTGCCATGCAGGCGATCAAGGAAGACGGCCAAGCCGTACTTGACTAGCTAAAAAACGTTTGAATTTGAGGTATTGATCAGCCCCCCCAAAGCCGCGTAAAAGCGGCGTTGGAAGACCGTCCCCCGCGTGGTGGAATCGGTAGACACGACAGACTTAGACTTCTGCCTTCGGGCAGAAAATTGAGTGCCCTGATGGAAATGTCAGGTGTAGAACGGCTCAAATTCGGGGAAACCTATGCAGTGCGAGCTGATGGCAATCCCGAGCCAAGCCTTTGCGTTTGCAAAGGAAGGTGTAGAGACTAGACGGGCCGCAACTAACGCCGTGCAAACGGTTATGTTGAAGGGATAGTCCAGACCACGAACGCCCTTTTGGGGGCGGCGGCGAAAGTCGAAGTGGTACGAAAATCTGTTTCTCGTATGGGAGTACCAGTTCAAGTCTGGTCGCGGGGACGGTCTTCCAAACCTATTGCATCAGGTCCGGCAAGAACATCACAACGGATGGCACGGCGATCACCAGCGCCACGACGAACAGGTCTGCGATCAGAAACGGGATCACACCCTTAAAAATATCAACCACGGTCACATATTGACCGGCGACGTTTTTGATAACGAAGACGTTGAGGCCCACCGGTGGGGTGATCATGCCGATTTCAAGCAGTTTCACCACCAGCACGCCGAACCAGACCAGGCTGATTTGTTCGGCCTGCAAGATGGGCAGGAACACGGGCAGGGTGACAAGCATGGCGCCAAAGGGTTCCATGAATGTGCCGAGCGCCAGATAAACCAGCACCACGATCAGCATGAGCTGGAAATAGCTGAGGTCTGACCCGGCGACGAGGCTGTTGAGGAAACTCGACAGGCCCGACAGGCCCAAGAACCGGGTGAACATGGCCGCGCCAACAGCGATGATAAACAGCGACGAGGTGGTCATTACAGTTTCTAGCAGCGATTCGGAGAAGGCTTTGCGGGTGAGGCCGCCAGTGATCAGGCCGAGGATTATTGAGCCGAGTGCGCCGACAGCGCCGGCCTCTGTGGCGCTGAACAGGCCCGAGAATAGCCCGCCAAAGACCACGGCAACCAGCACCAACATCGGCCAGATTTTGAACAAAGCGCGGGCGGAGTTCGCGCCGTCATTGGCGATATGGCGCGGGATAAGGTCTGGCCGTGTGTAGCTGATGATCAAGATCACCGCGACATAGGACAGGGCGGTCAGCACGCCAATGCCGATGCCGCCGATAAAGACCTGGGTGACAGATGTCTCCGCCAGCACACCGTAGATGATCATCAAGATTGAGGGCGGGATCAGCGCGCCGATGGTGCCGCCAGCGGCGATAGACCCGGCAGCAACCGAGGGTTTGTAGCCGGCGGCGACCATCTCCGGGATCGCGATCCGGCCCATGGCCGCGGCACAGGCCAGTGATGAGCCAGAGACAGCGGCAAAGCCGGAACAGGCAAAGATTGACGAGATTGCCAGCCCGCCGGGGACCCTGCGCAGCAACACTTTGGCCGCCTCGAACAGCCCGGTGGTCAGCCCCGAATGATAACTGATGAAGCCCATTAGCAAGAACATCGGCACGGCGCTCATCGTCCAACTGGCGACAAAGCTGTAGGGCGTGTTCATGACGATGCCAAAGGCGGGCGTCAGCCCGACCATATAGGTGATGCCGCCAAAGCTGACTGTCATCAGCGCCAGCGCTACCGGGAAGCGGGCGATGAGCAGCAAGATAAGGATGCCGACACCCCAGAAACCAACTGTAACACTCATGCGAAGGGCTCCGAATTTGGCTCATGCGGTTTGTTAGCTGCGTATTCCACGGTCTTGATTAAGCAAATGAGCATGGCCAGAAAGAACCCGGTAGGGGGCAGGAAATAGCTGTGCCAAACCGGCATATCAAAATCAGAAAATTCAACGAATGTGCCAATGTTATAGTGGCGCATGGCGCTGCCGTAAGTTGTCCATGCCAGCACGCCATAGGCGGCGGAGGACAGCAGAGCGACTGCAATATCAGAGGCTTGGCGGGCACGGGCGCCCAAAACCCATTCGAGCAGTTCAACCGAGACCATGCCGTCGCGCCGCTCAAGCCATGCCAGTGGCAAAAAGGCGACCAAGACCATGTAATAGCGGGCAATCACCTCGGGCGCTGTGACCAAGGATATGCGGAAAACATTGCGCAGCACCACATCAAGGCAGATATGCGCCATCATCAAAATTGTGCCAATCGCGGCGATCAGCGCGAGGATGCGCACAGATCGGTTGGCAAAGCTAAAGAGCGCATTCATGCTGGCAAATTCCCTTGGGGCGTCACGCAGCTGGCCCGGCGGACCGGGCCAGCACGTTTGTTAAACGGTGGGGTTAGCCGCCGTATGTTGACCAATCAACATGGTCCCAGATCTCTGCATTTGCCCGCTCGGACAAGGCATCAGGATCTTCGCCCAGCTCTTCGACGATAGCGCTCCACTTGTCGACCAAGGCCACAAAGCTTGCGGCCTCGGCGCCACCGGCTTCGATATTGGCAGCCGTGTCTGCCTCAATAAAAGCGTTGGATGCTTCCAGCAGCGAGGCGTCTGGTGTGATTACTTCGATGTCTGAACCGGCCAAAGCTTCGGCAGCGGCGGCAGGCAACTGGTATGCCCAGCGGTCTGTCAGGTCAAAGTTAGCCCGGCCAGCAGCGGCAACAACAAATGCCTTTTCTTCAACCGAAAGCGAGGTCCAAGTACCAGCGCCGACAGTGAAGTTGGAGGTCACGTGATAGGTGCCAATTGGCAGCAGGGTCACGTAATCAACAACGTCGAGCAGGCGGAAGGATAGCAGGTCAACGGTTGAGGCCATTGTGCCATCAATCGTGCCTTGGCTGATGCCTTCAAACGTCGCACCAACACCCATGGCCACGCCAGACGCGCCGA
>JAESRD010000355.1 GCA_016764835.1 Paracoccaceae bacterium
CCTGCGGCACACGGGTGAGCCAGCCGCGCTTTACCTGCATCGACATAATAATGTTTTCGCGCACTGACAGCTCGCCAATCAGCCCTTCGGCTTTGCGGTCTTCGGGGCAAAACGCCATGCCAGCGTCCAGCGCTGTGCGCGGGTTAAGCTGGCCCACATCTTTGCCCCCCAGCGACAGCGTGCCGCAATCATGCTTAAGCGCGCCAAAAATGATTTTGGCCATCTCTGTGCGGCCAGAGCCCAACAACCCGGCCAGCCCGACAGCCTCGCCCTTGCGCAGATCAAGATCAAACGGCTCAAGAACCCGCTTTTTGCCGAGGCCTTTGGCGCTGAGCACCACCTCGGTTTGGCTGCCTTGCTTATTGGCCGAAATGGCATGTTCAATATCGCCCAGATCGCGGCCGATCATCATGGTGATCAGGTCTTGGCGGTTAATATCGGCCGCCAGCCCGGTGCCGGTTATTTGACCATTGCGCAGCACCGTTATCCGGTCTGACAGCGCGTATACTTGGTCGAGAAAATGCGTGATGAAGACAATGGCCATGCCTTTGGCCCGCAAGTCTTTAATAACTTTGAACAGAGCGGCGGTCTCATGCGCATCAAGGCTCGCGGTTGGCTCGTCGAGTACCAAAACTTTGGTCTCATCGTCCAGCGCGCGGGCAATGGCGATCATCTGTTGAATGGCAATTGAATAGGTCCCGACAGGTTGTTCAATATCGATATCGAGGCCCAGCCGGGCCAGTTTCTGGCGCGCATAGGCGCGGCAGGCTTTCCATGAGATATGGCCAAACTTGCCGTAAAGCTTTTCTATGCTTAGGTTTTTTGTCACTGACATTGCCGGGATCAGGTTTACCTCTTGGTAAACGGTCGATATGCCGACGGCTTGCGCGTCGCCTGTCGTGGCAAAAACCACGGGGCTGCCTTCGAGCAAAATTTCGCCACCATCGCTGGCCAATGCCCCGGTCAATATTTTGATCAGGGTTGATTTACCAGCGCCGTTTTCGCCTAAAAGCGCGTGAACTTCGCCAGCGTTTAGCGAGAATGACACGTCGTCAAGTGCCACCATGCCGGGGAATTCTTTGCGGATATTGCGCATTTCAATGCGGTGCTGTGCGGGTGATTTATCTGCCATAACTCTCTTGCATTTCGCCTGTTAGAAATGCGGCGCCCGAACGGGTCCGGGCGCCAGATTTGTGATGTATCTATCAGTCAGCTGTGTGCAGATCTGATGGGATCACGATCCATTTTTCCAGCTCGGTGCCGTTCTCAAGATAGTCGAGAATGACCGGATAGATGAACGCGCCAACGGCTGAGCGCAGCTCAACAGATGCATTGGCAGTGCCCGCTTCCATTGCCTCAATAATCGCCGGCACATAATCAACCGAGATCATGAGAAGATCTTCGCCGGGGACGAGGCCAGCTTCCTGCATCGCCTGAATAGCGCCAAGCTGCATGTTGTCATTATGCGCAAATGCGGCGCAGATACCTTCGAGGTTGTTGGTCGACTTAATGAAGGCTTCCATCACACGTTTGCCGCCATCGGTGGTAAACTCGCCCGACTGTGACAAGACGATTTCCATTGCCGGGAATTGGTCAATAATCGCAGCAAAACCGCCATTACGCTCAATCGCCGGGGCTGAGCCAGTGGTGCCCTGCATCTCAACAATATTACAGTCACCGAGCGACTCTGCGGCCAGCCATGCACCGGCCAAACGGCCCTCAAGGTTAAAGTCTGCCGAGATACGGGTGACGTAGAGCGACGGGTCTTCGACATCGACATCACGGTCAACCAAGAACACCGGAATTTCAGCTTCTTGCGCTTCTTCGAGCACATCTTCCCAGCCGGTCACAACCACAGGTGCGATGATGATTGCGTCAACATCTTGGGCGATAAACGCCCGCACTGCGCGCAGCTGCTCTTCTTGGCGGCCCTGCGCATTGGCAAATTTCAGCTCAACGCCGTAATCAGCCGCAGTTTCTTGCATATTGGCTGAAAAAGCCGGGCGCCAGTCGCCCTCAGAACCCACCTGCGAAAAGCCGATCGTCTGGGCGCTTACGGCACCGGCAAAAAGCATTGTGCCAGTCAACACCGATGTGCCGAGAATATTCTTAAGTACCATTTGGATGTTCCTCCCTAATTCCAAAAAAACCAGCACTGTCTCCTCCAAGACTGTGTCGATTTGATAAAATCATATGATACTACTATTTAATCTGGCAAGATGATTCGACACAGAAATGCGCAAAAATTTGCGGCATTGGCCAGGTCAAAGGCCGCTTTTGTCCGGCTGCGCGGCGCTCGCCGACGCAGCCTAACCTATTGCCTTATTTCAATAAATCCATCGGCACTGGATCCATATCGGTGAAGGCCATATTGTCACCGGCCATGGCCCAGCAAAACGTATATGAGCCAGTGCCAGCGCCCGCATGGATCGACCATGGTGGCGAAATGGCGATATCCTCATTGGCCATAATAATGTGGCGGGTCTCTTCGGGCTGGCCCATCAAGTGCAAAACGCGCTGGTCTGCCGACAGATCATAGTACAAATATGCCTCCATGCGCCGGTCATGTAGATGCGCAGGCATGGTGTTCCAGACCGAGCCATTATGCAGCTTGGTCAGCCCCATAACCAGCTGACAGCTTTGCACGCCGTCCGGGTGAATGAACTGAAAGATAGTCCGGTCATTTGATGTCTCTTGCGCGCCGAGTTTCACCTGATTTGCGTCGGCGCTGCTCAAATGAACCGCCTCAAAAGCGTGATGCGCCGGGGCGGACATCAGGTAGAACCGCCCCTGCCCGGCAAAGCTGATCGGCCCTGCGCCTTTAGGTAGATAAAGCACCTCTTCTTTCTTTAGCTGCCATGTCTGGCCCATGGCAGCTACCGAACCCGTATCGCCAATGTTCAAAATCCCAACTTCACGACGGTCAAGAAACGACGCTGTGCCGCATTCTTTAACCTCGTCGAGCACCAAAGTTGCACCATTTGGCACAACGCCACCTACTATCATCCTGTCATAATGCGTGTAGGTCAGACGGATTTCACCGTCCTGAAACGCGCCACCAATGTGAAAGTTACTGCGGATGCCCGACGTGTCGAGCAGTTTGGCCGAGGGTGGGTCCATTGCATAAAGTGTGTGAACGGTGAGCATGGCTGAGTTCCTTTTGGGTTGAATTTATTTGGTCATGACCTGCCGGCCCTTCGCAGCAAACAGCGCGCGCAAGCTGGTGATTGTCGGAAACGGCGGCAGCGGCGGCAGCGCGGCCAGCGGCATTGCCAGCACGGCGCAGGCCAGCTGGGTGGTGCCGGGCGGCAGCGCCCCGGTAAGCTGTGGAATGACCGTGCGGGCATTGATGACATTGCTGTTGGGCAGGGCCAAATGGCTGCGCGCTTTGCGGTGATCGGCGCCGCAAATGGTGCTGATATCATGGGCAGTACGCAGCGCCACTTTGCCGCCCTCTCCCTCAATCTGCCAACTGCCGTTAGCTGGACGGGCAATGGCAAAGCCGCCCTCTATGCTGTCAAGCTTGCGCGGCGTTGTCACCTCATGCAGGCGAAAATGCCAGTGACCGACAGGCACCAGCCAAGTCTCAACCAAGACATCGGCATAGGGCCGCCAGCGCCCGTAAAGACAATTATCAGCAATCTGCGCCACTTCATTGGTTTCGCGCATGCGAAAATGCACGCCATCATCCGAGAAGCTGATCATATTATCAGATGTGGCCTGCCAGAACTGGCGCTCATCAACCTCAACCGAAAAACCATAACGGGTGGAATAGGCAAATTTCGCATATTTTTCAGCACCGTGGCGCATGTAAGTCAGCTCTTGGCCGGAGGTAAGCGCGACTTTGTGGCCGGGCAACGCCTGAATGATCATTGCAGCCTGAGGCAGCGAAACCGGCTCCGGGCTGGGCGCAGGCACCGTTTCTTCTGCTGCCCAAAAGGGGTGATCAGCGGCCAGAGCCAACGGCAAAAACGCCTTCATTGCCCAATAGGGCGAACCGGGGCCATTATAGCCTTCGCTCATCATCAGATTTGGATAGGCAAAACCGATGTTCATCAGCCCTGACGCATCAAAGATCGGCTGACGCGCCCACCAGCGCAGATTGCGCAAATAATAGCCCTTGATTTGGCCCCATGGCAGAGCAGGCACATCGGAAAAAGCCAGCGCGCCCCATATGCCAGCATGGGCAAACTGGTAGGTTAGCGAGCGGCCAAAAGGCAAAGCGGCACCGTCATCGGCGTACCAATGGCCTATGTCTTGGGCAAATTCACTGGCCCGTTGGCGAAAGGTGTCGGCCCGCGCCGGGTCATCGGCAAGGGAAGCATAGAGCAGGCCGTAATAGTGAAAGGCAAAGGGTATGTAATGGTCAGCCTGCTTTGGTTTCCCATCAAAATACCAACCTTCACTAAGGTAGTATTCGTCAATTTCATCAAGATAGGCGTCATGCAAGGCGGTATCCACACGAACCCCAACATGGCCAAGGCCAAGCCCAATCAGCAAGCGAAAGAACTTCCAATTGCAATTGGCAAAACAGCTGCGATGCGCCTTTGTCAGGTAAGCGGCAACTTGCGTCTTTGCCTCAGTGCTCAGCGGTTGCCAGATATGCTCTGGCACCAGCCGCAGGGCAAAGCCGATCGCTGCCATCTCAACCAAACGCTGGTCATTATCGCCGGGGTCGCCCCAATATTCGGCGTGATCGGGGTTGGTGCCATTGGCCAGCCCGGTGCGCCAGATATCCCAATGCTCAAACGTATAGCCACCAGCAGCCAGCGGGGCGATGCCCCAGAGCGGGCGGGCAAAGGCTTCAATATCGGCCGAGGCTTCATCATGGCGTGCGCCACTAGCACCTATGCGCACCCGGGCTTTGCCAGGGCTGAAATGCGCAACCAGAGGCGCCACCAGATCACGCACCGCTTGGGCGAGATCATCTCTTGTACGCAGCGCGTTGTTTTCAAAGGGGTTTATCATATCTATTTATTCGACTGGTGGGGCCGCAAAACGCGCCGCCCCACCCTAGGACTAAAGTGAGGTTTAGTCGATTTCTGACACGCCGAGGTTCATCTCAGCAATCGCATCTTCGATTGAGATATTGTTGGTCATCAGCTCATCATGCGCCCGGTTGAGGATCAGCTCATATTCGGCGGCTTTCGGGTTTACCGGCATTTCAAGATAAACGGCCGTGGTGGAGAGAGCCAAAGCGCTGGTCGCATCTTGTGGGAAACCCTCCCGCGAAGTGATGGTGTCCATCACTGCATCGTCACGCAAAGCTGGGATGGTGCCAGTGCTGGCAACAATCGCAGCCCCTTCTGGGCCAGAAACCCAAGCGATAAAGTCGGCCGCCGCCTCGGCATTGTCCGAATTTACATTGATGCCGAGCGACGTCACCGCGCCAGCCGTTGCCCCCGGTGCCACACCTTCAGGATGTGGAAACTGCGCCAGACCCCATTCGGTGGCCGTGCTCTCGCCGCTTTCAACCTTGGCGATTTGCGAGCCGATAAACCATGTGCCCATCGGCAACATAGCGATTTGGCTCGAATACCACGGGCCTGAATAATGGGTCTGCGATGTTTTGAGCGACGCGTAGGACCGAATGGTGCCATCATCTTGCAGCGACAAAACCCGCTCATACCACGGCGCTAAGAACGAATAATCGTCTGAAATCAGCGTGTTCTCGCCGCTTTGAATGGCTGGCATCTGAACAGTTGAGCGCCAAGTATGAAGATGCGCGCCGTAAACTTTGTCAGCGCCAAAGCCGGTTGTGACCGCGCGGGCCATCTCGTCAAACGCGGCCCATGTCATGTCGTTTGTTGGATAATCAACCCCGGCCGCGTCGAAATGGGCACGGTTGTAATACAATATCCAGAAGTCTGTACGGAACGGGAAGCCGTAGACCGAGCCGTCAAGCGCCAGTGTCTCAATCAAGCCACCGTAAGGGCTGGTATCATCGGGCAAGATGCCCAGCTCAGACAGGTTGAGCAACCGTCCGGTGCTGACCATTTGCGCATAGCCGGGAATGTCTTTGATAGAGATAATGTCGAGATCGCTACCGCTACCTGTCAGCTGGGTCATAACCATTTGGTTATAATCGGCGGAGCCAAGGTCGGTATATTCGACAGTTACGCCCGGATGCGATGCCTCATATGCGTCAATCAGCGGCGCGTAAAAGGCAGTATTGTCCCAGTCCCAGAGCGCCCAGTTAATGGTGACGTCTTGCGACATGGCTGTTGTGCCCGAAAGTGCGGCAAAGGCCGTGGCAAGGGCAATGCTAAGTTTAATAGGCTTCATAATATCCTCCTAGTTTGAAGCTGTGGCCCCGGTTTGTATCGGGGGTATTGTTTTTATTCGCTCTTCCTCATTTCGGCTGCGCGCATAGGCCAAACTGGCCTGTGCGGTTGCAAGGGTCGCAAAAGTTATAAGCAACGTGCCGAAGGAAAAATTAACCAAGACCGCGAGCAAAATGGTCGAGGGATAGGCGGCAATGTGGAAGACCCACAAAGCTGCATTGGCACCGAGGGCTGCCAAAACCGGCAGCGGACGGACGAGCACCGCGATGGCGGCGGCTTTTAGCAGATGCGGCAGCAGCGGCCGTTGGGTCGCCAACAGCGTAAAGGCAAATGTGGTGAAAAGCGTGACCAGCCCAAGAAAGGCAGCCGCAATTGCCAAAGGCACGGCAAAGGCCAGACTTTCGGTCGCAGCCTGCGCATAGGCGCGGGTGGCCGCAGCGCCCAGCCCAACCATAGCCGCACAGAGCAGGCTGAGGCTAAGCGACGGTAATAACAGCGTAATAAATGCTTCGCGAAAGTCGCGCCATGGCTCGCAAGGCTCGTCTTCGACCATTGTCGCTGTGACCCGCACCATGGCAGCATAAGCGGCTGGGATCGTGACAATTGGCAGTGAGGCCGTGATAAAAACCACGTTCAGGATGATCAGGTTCCACCATTCGCGGGCGATGGTTTGCCAGACAAGGCGCAGCCCGGTGGCGCGGGGCAAATCCTTGGCAATGCCCGGCCCTTCGGCGAAGTAGAGGTTAAGCCACCACTTCATGCGGCAGGCCCTGCCATCAATGAGCGCTCAGATTTGGGGTCAAACAAATGCGCCATCGACATGTCGACATGCAAAGTCACTGTGTCGCCCGGCCGGGCGGCAAAGCGCGGCGACAAGCGGGCGGTAGTGCTATGCCCCTGCACGGCAAAATTGAGGTGAATTTCGGGGCCCATCGGCTCGGCATAGTCAACGACGCCATCAAGCTGGGCAAACATGTCCGGGTCATGCTCAGATGTCATGCGCTCAAAAAACGCCTCGGGCCGCAGACCGAGCGTGACCTCCTGACCCTCGTAAGGGGCGAGATTTTCGGGGGTGAGGCGCGGGGGCAATGGCAGCAGGGTACCGCCAAAATCGACCGCAAAACCAGCATCGGTTTCGCGAATTGTCACCGGATAAAAATTCATCTGCGGCGCGCCAATAAAGCTGGCGACGAACAGGTTGACCGGGTTGTCATAGAGGTCTTGCGGCTTGGCCACCTGCTGAATATGGCCGTCCTGCATCACCACAATCCGGTCAGCCATGGTCATGGCCTCAACCTGATCATGGGTGACATAGATAAATGTCGCGTTGAGCGAGCGGTGCAGTTTGGTGATCTCGGCCCGCATGGTGGCGCGCAGTTTTGCGTCGAGGTTCGAGAGCGGCTCATCGAGCAAAAACACTTCCGGCGAGCGGACCATGGCCCGGCCAAGCGCCACCCGTTGGCGCTGGCCGCCTGATAGGGCTTTGGGCTTGCGGTTGAGCAAATAGGTGATGTCGAGGATCTCGGCGGCTTCGCGGACTTTGCGGTCTACTTCATCGCGCGGGGCGCGGCGCAGCTCTAGGCCAAAGGCCATGTTTTTATAGACCGTCATATGCGGGTAAAGCGCGTAGTTTTGAAACACCATGGCAATGTCGCGGTCTTTGGCCGCCACATCATTGACAATGAGGTCACCTATGATCAGGTCGCCCGATGAAACATCTTCCAGCCCGGCAATCATCCGCAATGTCGTTGATTTGCCGCAGCCAGACGGGCCGACCAGAATGATAAATTCCTTGTCAGCTATCTCAAGATCAATGTCGTGAACGACAGTCAGCTCGCCAAATGTTTTGCGGAGCTTTCTGAGCGATATTGCGGCCATGTGTCTCGTATCCTTTTTCTTTTTGCGCCAATGAGCCGCTACCAATAGGGGGTCCATGTGCGAGAGAGCCGTGTCAGGCCTTCGAAGTAAAAGTAGTCGCCCCAAGCCACGCATTCATCGACACCTTCGCCGCGGCAGCCGTTAAACGGGGTTTTCTTGGAATAGGTTGCATGCAGCAAAAACCCGTTTGAAGCCTGCGGGTCGGTGACGGCGTAGCTGCGCGACAGGCTGGCAAGCATGCGTGCCGCCAAGCCGCGCAAAGTGGTGGCGCGTTTTGGGGTGGTCAAGCCCGCCATTTCCAGCAGACCGCAAGCGACCACGGCGGCGGACGAGCTGTCGCGCGGCTCGTCGCCTGAGGTGAATATCAAGTCCCAATAGGGGACGAGATCTGCTGGCAAGCGGGCGAGGTAATAGGCCAGCAGATTGTCGAAAACCTCCAACAGCGCGGGCGTCGGGTCTAACCGGTACAAAAACGCCGTGCCAGCAATGGCCCATGCTTGGCCGCGCGCCCAAGAGCTGTCATCGGAGAAGCCTTGCTGGGTTGAACCGCGCACTGGGTCGCCGGTTTCAGGGTCCATGTAAAACGTATGATAGGTCGAGAAATCTGGCCGCACAGAGTAGCGCAACGAGGTAGCCATATGGCGGCGGGCAAGGTCGCGGTACTGGTCGTTTCCGGTCTCGTCACTGGCCCAGTAAAGCAGCGGCAGGTTGAGCAGGCAGTCGATGATGAAACGGTAGTTTTCCGGCGCGCCTTTGGCCCCCCATGCTTGGATAAACGCGCCCTTCTCATGGAACCGCTCAACCAGTTGGTCGGCAGCCAGCAGCCCGGCTTTGCGGCCATCCCCGTCGCCCAGCAGCTTCCACGCGGCCACACAGCTGGGTGAATACATGAAGCCCATGTCGTGGTGGTCCGTCGCAATCCGGTTCTCGATCCGGTGCAGCAAGCTTTGTACCTGTATTTGCGCGGCATCGCGAAAATCCGCATCGCCGGTGGCCTCAAAAGCCAGCCAGATAGAGCCGGGCCAAAAGCCAGCAGTCCACTGATCATTGGCCACGGCGGGGTAGATGTTGTTCACACTCGAATGGTTCTGCGAGGCATGGGTGAAATCGGTCAAATTTCGGCGCACCTGGGCGATGACATTGGCAATAGCAGCCCCGGTCTCGTCCGCATTCATTGGCGCAATAGCTGTGGTATCAAACGGCAAATGGTTCATCCTTTTAGCCCTGTTGATGCGATGCCTTCGACGAAGAACCTTTGCAGGGCGAGAAAGACGATGAGAACGGGGATGAGGGCGACGACAGAGGCGGCCATGATCAGCCCGTATTCGGCCGAATATTGACTGATAAACATGCGGATACCGATCTGGATGGTTTTCAGCTCGGTGCGGGTGAGGTAGATCAGCGGCCCAAGAAAATCGTTCCATGTATTAACGAAAGTAAAGATGGTCAGCGTTGAGAGCGCGGGCATCGACAGCGGCAACATGATCCGCCGCCAGATGCCGTATTCGCTCATGCCATCAATGCTCGCGGCTTCGCATAGCTCGTCCGGGATAGACATGTAGAATTGACGCATCAGGAACACGCCAAAGGCGGTAAATGCCTGTAGGCAGATCAGCGCCAGATGAGTATTGTTGAGGCCAAATTCGCGCATCATCAGAAACTGCGGCACCATATAAACCTGCCACGGCATGGCGATGGTGGCGATATAGGCGAGGAACAGCGCGTTGCGATACGGGAAGCGCAGCTTGGCAAAAGCGTATGCGGCAAAGCTCGAAGTCAGCAGCTGAAGCACGGTGACAATGACGGTCAGTTTGGCCGTGTTATAGACGAACAATCCCAGCGGGATCTTGCTCCAGATATCAACATAGTTGCGCCAGCGCGGCTCTGACGGAATCCACTCGATGGGGAAGGCAAACACATCACGGTTGAGTTTCAGCGAGGCAGACAGCATCCAAACGAACGGCGCCAGCATGGTCAGCGAGACCAGAATGACGATGACATAGGTGGCGATCTTGCCCCAGTTGAAGCGGGCCTTTGGGGCGCGTTTAATAGTGACGGTCATGCTCAATCCCGTTCTTCTGTCAGGCGGAACTGGACGATGGTGATTGTCAGCACCAGCACGAAGGGAACAAGGGCGACCATGCTTGAATAGCCCAAGTCCCACGAGATGAAGGCCTCGTTATAGATGTGGTAGACCAGCACAAGCGTTGAGGTGCCCGGCCCGCCTTGGGTGATCAGGAATATTTGGTCAAACACTTTGAACGACTGGATTGTCAGCATGACCGAGACGAAGAATGTCGTTGGCCCCAGCTGCGGCAGGGTAATGCGCCAGAATTTTTGCCAGCTATTAGCACCGTCAATGTCGGCCGCCTCATAAAGCTCAGCGCTGATGCCTTGCAGCCCGGCAAGGTAGATGACCATGAAATAACCCATGCTCTTCCAGATCGAGAACATGATGATGGTGACCATGGCCCAGTCGCGGTCAGCCGCCCAGCCAGGCAGATCGCTGGGGTCAATACCCATATTGTAGAGCGCCATGTTAACCGGGCCGAAATCTGGGTTGAACAACATGTTCCAGACCACAGCGACGGCGACCAGCGAGGCGACATAGGGGAAAAACGCGATGGTGCGAAAGAAGTTACGGCCAAAGATCTTTTGGTTGAGTAAAATGGCCAAACCAAGCGAGCAGACCAGCGTCAGCGGCACCACAAAGATCGTATAGACGATCGTGTTCCAGAAGGCAGATTTGAAGGCGCGGTCTTCGAACAGCTTCCAGAAGTTTTCTAGCCCGGCAAACTCGATCGGATTTGAGCCGTCCCAATGCATGAAGGCCAGCGCGAAGGCGAACAGGATTGGGCCGAGGGTGAACACGGCAAAACCAATGAAATTGGGCGCGATAAACGAATAGGCGACCAGCATTTCGCGCCGCTTGCGCTGCCGTTTGGTGACGGCAGTTTTTGGCACGATTGATTTAGGCGCAGTTGTTTTAGGCGCGACGGCGCGGGCGGCGGTCATGTGATCTCCAACCGCAGGCTTTGGCCGCTAAAAGTAAGCCGCGCGCGGTAGACCGGGCCGGGCCAAGAGGCGGCAAGGCGCGGATCGGTGATCTCAATTTCCTCGACCTCAATCCGTCCGGCCCCGGTGAGAATGATCTGCGCATCGCCGACACATATTTGCCCGGCGCTGATCTTTGGCTTTTGCGCCAGTATCAGGTTCATTATCGGCGCCAATTCACCGTCATAATGGTCAGTTATGCTCACACCCCTGCCCCGGCGCAGCAGCACTCGGCGTTGGTAGCTAACCAACCGCGCCTCTGGCGGATAGGCCCCGGCAATATCCATATCAAGCAGAGCTTCATCGGGGGTAAAACGGCTGCGCACATCACGCGCATCAAAGCCGACGCCAGCCTGCTGCATGACCCCCCCGAACTCTGGCAAGTTGTGAAACGAGGACTGCATGGTCCAAATATCGTAGCGCGCGGTGGAGAATGTTTCGGCCGTGTAGGTCTCGACCCCGAGGTCTATCAGCACCGGCGCGCCGTTTTTGTAGAGGATGACGGAGCCCACATCATTGTGGTTGTGGTCATTGCCATTGCTGCCCGCAGTGGCGGCAATGAAAAAGACGGGGTCGCGGGCAACGAACAGGCCAATGCTGGGGGCAAACCCTTCGCGCGGGCTGGGCTTCTTGGCCGTCTCGCGGGCGGTGAACAGCGCCTGCACCCGGTCATAAAGGCTTATGTCGAGCGGATCACTGGCCCAACCGGCGCGCAAAGCGAAATGCGCCAAATCGGCAGAGCCGACGGCCTTTGCGAAACGGTATACCCGCGGATCGGGCGGTGCCATTTTGGCCGCGGCATCGCCAAAGTTGGCGTAATTGTCGCCGTCTATATGCGCCAACAACAAAAACTCAGCGATATTGCGCAGCTTCTGGCTGGCAAAAACTGGGGCGACGGACCCGGCAGAAACCGTGTTCAGCAGATCCAGCGCTGTGAACAGGCACAGGGCCGCGTGTTTGTAGTAATACACGCCTTCCGGGCAGGCACCGTCATCGCCGTATTCGGCCAAAAAGGCATCAAGGCTAAAGCCAGCGCGCTCGGCAATTTGTCCGCGCAGCCCGGCAAAGGCAGGCCGCGACAACGCCGCGATAAGGATGTTTTGCGTGCACCAAACCGTCCAGTTATTCATCCGGCCGCCGCCCTGCCCTGTCCACCAAAACTGTCGCGTGAGGTAGGGCGTGAGCACGCGGGTTTGGATTTCTGCGTCGATCCGGGCGCTCAGCTGCGTGTCGACAAGTGACGCGGCAACCGCCAGCAACGCCGCAGTCTCAGCCGCGAACAGGTCAACCACCGGGTTCTTTGGGTCTGGCTGCGGCGCAATTTTGCCACCGCGGCTCTGGCTGTTATGGGCCGGCAATTGCCAGCCTGGCTCGTCGCATATTTGGGTGATCGCGCGGTCAATCACGGCGCAGAACCGGCCCTTGCCCTCAACCGCCTCGCCAATAACCATCGCGTTGAGCATGCGGCGGCGGGCAAAATAAGCGGCCTCAAAAGTGGCCCTGTCACCGGTTTGGCAAAACAGGCCGTAAAGGCCAGCGCTAATCTGCGGAAATGGCTGGGCCAGCGCTGTGTCAGCAGCCTCGACCAAGGCCAGTCGGACCGCGCGCGGCAGGCTTTGCCATGCGGCGCGGTCCGGCAAGGTTAGCCCGCTAAATATGGCAATATCGGTCAGGCAGGCCGCAACGCTGGGCAGGCTGATGGATGCGCGAATGGGGCTTATCTTCACGGACATTCCTCCTCCTGCACGACCCGATACTGTTTGGTAGGCTAGGCCGCGCCGCTGCAAAGTCAAGCAATTTGTGTAAACTACGCAAATTTGCGTAATTACCGCAAACAGTGCGCCTCCAAAGGAAATGCTGGAAATTGCCATATTGAACAGCGATAAGTGTCAGATGACATTTGAGCCCACCGATAAACCAAAGCCCTCCGCCCCGGCCAAAGAGCGGGTGACGCTGCGCGACGTGGCCGACAGTGTTGGCGTGTCAATTTCGACGGCATCACGGGCACTTAGCGGTGCATCTGGCATTTCAACCAAAGTGCGAAAACGGGTGCAAGAAGCCGCAACCGCGCTCGACTATTCCGGCGCTACCAAGCCACATACGATTGTTGTGGCCATTGATGTGCGGGCCATAGAGGGCGGCGCAGGCGAGTTTACCCAAGCCGTGCAACGCGGGATCGAGCACGAATCTCGGCTGTTGGGCCTTAACCTTTCGTTTCAACATGTGCTGCTGAAAGCAGCGCCACTGAGCGAGTTGGATGGCAAAGCCGACGGCTATATTTTACTGTCGCTTCAGGCCGAGCATGTTGTTGAACAGTTCAGCGCCTCTGGCGTCGCCGCCGTTATCGTCAATGGCCGCGAACCGCTTATGCGGCTCGACGCTGTGGCCCCGGCCAACCGGGCTGGCGGTTATCTTGGCACCAAACATCTGATTGGGCTGGGCCACCGCAAAATATTGTTTCTCGACCATTCAAAACGCCCGACCATTCGCGACCGAATGCTGGGCAACCACAAGGCGCTCGAGCAGGCCGGGCTGGCGCTTGACCCCACTATGTCGATTGAGCTGCCAGAGATGCGCGCCGACATCGCCTACCAAAAGGTAAGCGCCCGGCTTGAGCAAAACGGCCGCCCAGATTTTACCGCCATTCAATGTTGTAACGACGCCGCAGCTCTGGGGGCCATTGCCGCTTTGTCTGAGCATGGGCTCAAAGTGCCGGGTGATATTTCGGTGCTCGGCTTTGATGATGTGCCGGCCGCGGCGCTCAACTCTACCCCGCTTTCAACCCTGCATGTTGATACATTTGATCTTGGCGCGCGCTCTGTGCGTCGCTTGGTTGAGCGTATCCAGCACCCTGATCAGCTGGTGACCTATACCGAGACCGCCGTGTCGCTGATTGCCCGCCAATCGACCGGGCCGGTTGCGGGCTAGTGGCGCGGCAATGTGGCCAGTAGCAGGTTGGTTTCCGACTCCAATATGCCGTCAATCTCGCGCATCGCGTTGAGCGCCAAGTTGAAATCGGCGAGGGTTCCTGAGGCCAGCTCGGCGATCAAATCCCATTTTCCATTGGTCGAATGGATCTCTTGAATGGCCGTTATTTTTTGCAGCGCGGCGACAATACGTTTGGTGCGGTGGCCCGATATTTTGATCAAGGTTATGCCGCGCACCGGCTGATGCAGATCATCTTCGCGCAGCCGAATTGTAAAGCCAGTAATCGCGCCAGAGGCCATCAACTTCTCAAGCCGCGCCCGCACAGTGGCACGTGACACGCTCAACTTAGCGGCAAGATTGGCAATAGGATCGCGGCTGTTTTGGCGCAAAAGCGCAATCAACGACAGGTCAGTTTTATCCATAATGGCGATTATGCTTGGCAAAATGGGCAAAATATAGAGCATATTGGGCAATAATTGGGGTATTTCCTGCCAAATACTCTGCGAAATTGCCGCTCAACCAGTTAGCGGAGCAAAAATGACAAACTGTATTCTCATCGGCGCACCGGTTCAGGAAGGCGCGAACCAGCCGGGTTGCATCATGGGGCCTGATGCGTTGCGCACAGCCGGGCTGGCCACACAGCTGGCCGATCTGGGCCACGCGGTTGATGACCGGGGCAATGTCGCGCCCAATGTGGTGCCCGTGCCGCCACATGCAAACCAAGCTATCCATCATCTCAATGAGGTAGCGGCCTGGACGGCTGCGCTGTCAGACGCGGCCTTTGCGGCGGCTGGTGACGGTACGCCTATTTTTTTGGGCGGCGACCATAGCCTCGCTGCCGGCACTGTCACCGGCGTCGCCCGCGCCGCCGCCGCTCAAAGCCGGCCAATGTTCGTGCTCTGGCTTGATGCCCATCCGGACCATCACAACCTTGCCTCGACCCAGAGCGGCAACCTGCACGGCACGCCTGTCGCCTACTTCACCGGCCAGCCCGGATTTGCGCCGCATTTTCCGCCCGTGAACCACCCTGTCGCCCCTCAAAACATCTGCATGATGGGCCTGCGCTCGGTTGATGACCACGAGGCCTGCGCGATCCAGGCAGCCGGCATTGGGCTCAATGACATGCGCGCCATTGACGAGTTTGGCATTGTAGCCCCTTTGCGCGCGTTCCTTGAGCGGGTCAAAGACGCCAATGGTTGGCTGCATATCAGCCTTGATGTTGATTTTCTCGATCCGTCAATTGCCCCCGCCGTAGGCACCACCGTGCCGGGCGGCGCCACCTTTCGCGAGGCGCATATGATCATGGAAATGGTCCATGAGAGCGGCTTGGTTGGCTCGCTCGATCTGGTCGAGCTGAACCCCTTCATGGATGAGCGCGGCCGCACAGCAAAGCTGCTGGTTGACCTGACCGCCAGCCTGTTTGGCCGCCGTGTGCTTGACCGTAAAACAGGCAGTTTCTGATGCAAAACCCCATAAAAGCGAGCACCCCAATGAAAGCCAAACTCAACACCGTCCCCTTTGTCAGCGTTGAAAACATGATGCGACTGGTGCTTGAAATTGGCGTTGAAACCGCCACGGCACAGATCGCCGACTACATAGAGGCCGATTTTCGCCGCTGGCCACACTTTGACAAAACCCCGCGTGTCGCCTCGCATTCGCATGAAGGTGTGATTGAGTTGATGCCAACCTCGGACGGGGCTGAATACGGCTTCAAATACGTCAACGGTCACCCAAAGAACACCAAAGACGGGCTGCAAACCGTCACCGCCTTTGGCCTGTTGGCCTCGGTCGATACCGGCTATCCTGTTCTGCTGACTGAGATGACTATTTTGACAGCGCTGCGCACGGCGGCGACATCAGCAATAGCAACCAAATATTTGGCCCGCAAAGGCTCAAAAACCTTGGCGCTTATCGGCAATGGTGCGCAGTCAGAGTTTCAGGCTTTAGGCCTGAAACGGATTTGCGGCATTGAGAATGTTCGGCTCTACGATATAGACCCGGCAGCCACGCGCAAATGCGCCGCAAATCTGGCACATTCGGGCCTGAACATCACCCAATGCACCAGCCCGGAAGCCGCGATTGAAGGCGCAGATGTGGTCACGACCTGCACCGCTGACAAACAATATGCCACCATCCTGACAGACAATATGGTGGGCGCGGGTCTGCACATAAACGGCATTGGCGGTGACTGCCCCGGCAAGACCGAGATCCACCGCGATATCCTATTGCGCTCAGATATCTATGTTGAATATCCGCCGCAAACCCGCATAGAGGGCGACATTCAGCAGCTTGACCCCGACCACCCTGTCAAAGAGCTTTGGCAGGTAATTACCGGCGATATTGCCGGGCGCAAAGACGAGCGAGCGATCACATTTTCGATGGTGTCGGCTTTGCAATTGAAGATTTCTCAGCCCTGCGCTGGCTGCGTGATAGTCTGAAAACATCCGATAGATACATCGAGTTAGACCTGATCGCTGACCCTGATGATCCGCGTGATCTGTTCGGCATGGTCCAGCGCGAAGCGGCCCGGATGTAGCCCTAGCGCGCGGGGCTGGACCCCTGTGAGAAATACGCCGGATGTTGCGCCATAATCGTTGGCAGCCGGGCGATAGTGCCTGACAGATGCAGGCGCATCATGTCCGTGGCCTCGGCGCGGTTGCTGGCCAATATTGCGGCAATAATCGCTTCATGTAGCTCAACCACAGAGGCTTGTTTGCCCTTGCTCGGCAAATCAAGGCTGCGCGTGCGCGCCATCTGGCTGGTCCGTTCTGAGGCAAAGACATGAAGCGCGCTCTGCCCGGCAGCGGCAAATAGCTCTTTGTGAAAGTCTTCGTCGAGTTGGCGAAAAAGGTCAATCTGGTCAGTATCTTCCAACAGAACCCGCTGCATCTTAATAATCGCCGCCGCCTTTTTAAGCGGAGTCTTGTCATCCATTGCCGCCAGCGCATTGACCACCTCACATTCAACCGCCGCCCGTAGAAAATGCTCTTGCTGCAACAGACCGGGATCAATGCTGGTGACGACAGTGCGCGACTGGCGGTAAGTGGCCACCAGCCCGTCACGTTCCAGCCGTTGCAACGCCTCGCGCAGCGGCGAGGCACTAACACCAAATTGGGCGGCCAGTTCAGAGCGCGACAACCGCGCGCCCGGTTTTAGCTCAAGCGAAATAATCTGTGCGCGCAGGGTCTCATAAACTTGCGTTGACGCTGGCAGGTTCAGCGTTTGGCCGGTGACACCGTGAAATTTCAAAACGCGCGCTCCTGACAGTTTTGGCAACTCATAACATCGCTCTCCGTTACATTAACGCATTAGGAAGTGCGGTGGAAAGGAAGGGAAACAAGACAAGAATAACAAAGAACACGGCCAGCGCCAGAAAGAACGGCAGCGAGGCGCGGGTATAGGCGCCTGTTTTTACGTCTAAAATTCCGCATACCGTGAACATGATCACCCCAACCGGCGGTGTCAGCCCGCCAAGGTTGATCAGCAGCACCAGCAATATGCCCATATGAATAGGATCGAAGCCCGCTGCCGTCAGCACCGGCATCACAATCGGGGTGACAAGAAGGATATTTGCAGCCCCTTCAAGGAACATGCCAGACACGATCAGCACCACCACGATCATCATCAAGATAATCGCCGGATTGTCAGACAAGGTGGTGACAAATTCAGTAATCTGCTGCGGTGCGCGCTCAATGGTAATGGCATAGCCAAGCACCCCGGCCATCATAATCAACAGCATGATCATGCCCAGATCGTGCAGCGAAGTTTCCATGGCCTCGAGCATCTTTTTAAAAGTCAGCTCGCGGTAGATAAACACGCCGATAAACAATGCATAGAACACCAAGAACGCCCCGGCTTCGGTGGCAGTAAAGATGCCAAAGCGAAAGCCGACAATCAGGATGATTGGGAACATCAGCGCCCAAACGCTGTCTTTGAAACTTGTCCATAGCACGCCGCGTGTTGGTGGGCCGGCAAGGTCTGGCGCATAGCCGTTGCGTTTGGCCACAATCCAGGTGGTGACCATAAGCGTCACGGTAAGAACAGCGCCAGGGATGATACCGGCCAAGAACAAACGGCCTATCGAGACCTCGTTGATAAACCCGAACAAGATCAGCCCGATAGAGGGCGGGATCGTGGCAGTAATGATCGAGCCAAAGGCAAGGATCGCGGCGGTAATCGGCCGCGAGAAACCTTGTTTGATCATGGACGGCCCGAGTAGACGGCTCTCCATTGATGCATCGGCCACGGCCGAGCCAGAGATGCCGCCCATCATAAACGACAGCACGATGGAGACTTGGGCGAGGCCGCCCGCCAGCCAGCCGGTGAGCAGCCGCGAGAACTCGACCAAGCGGCGGGTGATGCCGGTGACGTTCATCAGGTTGCCTGCAAGGATGAAAAACGGCACCGCCAACAACGGAAAACTCTGTGTGGCCGAGACCATTTTTTGCACGGCAACAGTCGGCGGCATAGTACCTGTGAGCACAAAAACCGGAATAGCGGCGAGGGCCAGCGCAAAGGCGACCGGCTGGCCGAGAATGAGAAACAGCCCAAATAGGCCCGCAATAAGAATAAGCATTTAGAGGTTTCCTATTTCGGCAGGCGTACTGCGCCAAAGACGATAAGTCTGCGCGACCATGGTGCGCAGCAGCAGGCACAGGCCAACAACCATAGAGGCATGAATGTAGGAGCCGTGCATTTGCGTGGCCCCAATAAGGCGCGGATGCATGAGCACCATATTGATCCAAGCATAGCCGAGCAAGAACGCCAGCAGAGCGATAAGCACGGCGCGGTTGAGCAGCTCAAGCCAGCGCCTATTGGCCGGGTTTAGCGCATCTGACAGCACCGAGAGGCCAAAGTGGCGCTCATTTTGCAAAGCAAGATCGGCGCTAAGCATGCACAGCCAGACAAAGCAAAGCTGGGCAATCTCAACCGACCAGATGATCGGGCTGCCGACTGCGCGGGCGATGGATGCAATCGCCACCAAGGCGACGATTGCTGTGAGTAAGAGGATGGCGCAGAATGTCTCGACGCGTTGAAACACTCTTCGATTTTGGCGAGACATACTGCGTTCTCCCTTTTGTGCTGGCTAATTACTCGGCCAGAACGGCTTGCACGATTGCGGCTTCTTCTTCGAGATCAAGCAGCGCATAGACGCCAGCAACGGCCTCTTTGAACGGCCCAAGATCAACTTCGTGGATCTCGACACCAGATGCGGCGACGTTTTCCATAGCAATAACACCAAGCTCAATGGTCAGAGCTGAGGCATAACGGCCGTTTTCAACCGCCAGATTGCGCACAATCACTTGGTTCTCCTCCGACAGCTCGTTCCAGCTCTCAGTTGAGACAACAAGCGCTGTGACCAGCTGAATGTGACCTGTCAGGCTGACATGGTTGATCACTTCATAAAGCTTGGCGCCCCAGATCGCGGTAGGCTGTGCTTCGGCCGCATCAATAGAGCCGAGTTGCAGAGCCGAATAAACTTCGCCCCAAGCAATTGGTGTCGGCTCAGCGCCCATGGCCCGGATTGTCTCGATCCAGATTGGTGCACCAATGGTCCGCATGCGCACACCGGCCAGATCGGCGGGTGACAATACAGGCTCTTGGGTCAGTGCATGACGCGCGCCCTGATACCAGTTGGAGGCGAGCATCACGATGCCAGCTTCCTCAGATAGCTCCTCGCCCCAGCCCAAATAGGCCTCAGACAGCGCAAACTTGTCAGCCTGCTCGTAAGTATCAAACAAGAACGGCGCTGACATAATCGCCAGCGACGGCACAAACGAAGACAAGCGCGCCACATCTGTGATGGTACCAACACTGGCACCAGCGCGGGCTTGGTCGATCATTTCTGTGGTATCGCCAAGCTGGCTGTTATGAAACACTTCAATGATAACGTCGCCGCCAGTTGCCTCGGCAACCTCGCTCGCAAATTTATCAAGTCCCTGCCCCATTGGGTCATCAGGCGCCAAAACGGTGCCAATGCGCAAAGTGGTTTCGGCATAAGCGGGGGCGGCTAGTGTTAAACCAGCTGCTGTAAGCGCGGCAAGGATTCGGCCACTATTCTTAAAATTCATTGTCATTTCCTCCCTATACGGCATTTTGCACAACTGATATTTTAGTTGCACTAGCACATTAAATCTGTCAGACATGCCATGTCAACACTCTTTTAGTGGAGCTCAAACGTAATGACCGGTGAACATGCCGCGGCCGCCCCCTTCGTGCCGCTCAGTGATTTTCGGGCCAAGTTGGGCGAAAGCCCGGTTTGGTCAGCCAAGCATAATGCGATCTGGTGGGTCGATATTGCTGGCCGCAAATTGTTGCGCACCGATCTATCAGGGGTGAGCCAAACCTGGCCAACACCTGAAATACCCGGTTTTGTCCAAGTTATCGGTGGTGACGTGCTGGTTGGCATGCAAAGCGGTATCTTCCAGTTTACCCCCTCCACTGCAACGTTTGAAAAGCACGTCAGTTTGCCCGCCCATGGACAGCGCTTTAATGACGCTTGCACAGATGCGCAGGGCCGCATTTGGGCCGGAACAATGGATCTAGAAAATAAGCGCCCAAACGGCACGCTCTATCTTTACGACCCAGCGCAACGGACACTTGAGCCGCAATTCGTCGGTTTTCGCACTATAAACGGGCTGGCATGGGATGCTGCGAATAATCGTTTGTTCTTCTCAGACTCGCACCCATCCGTACAAACCGTTTGGACCAGCCACCCCGAAAGTAGCGCCAACAAAACCGTCTTTGCCCGTTTTGATGGTCTCGCTGGCCGCCCAGATGGCGCAACCCTTGATACGGGTGGCCGTTACTGGATCGCCGGTGTTGGCGGTGCGGTGCTTTACCGCTTTGCCCCTGATGGCCAGACATTTGCCCAATATAGCGTGCCCGTCGCCTCGCCAACCAAACCCGCTTTTATTGGCAGGGCAATGGTTCTAACCTCGTTCATTGACAAAGTTGATGGCGGTCGCCTCGCAATATGGGACAAGCCACCTCAAGAAAGCATTGCCCTATGACCCGAAAACGCCCCGCCACTCTCCGCTCGGCCCGCTGGTTTTCCCCCGACGACCTGCGGACCTTCGGCCACCTCTCCCGGATGATGCAGCTTGGCTACGCCGAAGAAGACTTCCGCGGCAAACCGATGATCGGTATTCTCAACACCTGGTCCGAGCTGAACACCTGCCATTCGCATTTTCGCGCGCGTGCCCAAGACGTGAAGCGCGGCGTGTTTCAGGCGGGCGGCTTCCCGGTTGAGCTGCCGTCACTGTCGGTTGATGAAAGTTTCACCAAGCCAACCTCGATGCTCTACCGCAACATGCTGGCAATGGAGACCGAGGAGATGATCCGCTCGCATCCGCTTGACGGCGTCGTGCTGATGGGCGGCTGCGACAAGACCACGCCGGGGCTGGTGATGGGCGCAATATCGGCCGGTGTGCCGCTGATTTATCTGCCCGCCGGGCCAATGCTGCGCGGCAATTATGCCGGCCGTGTGCTCGGCTCTGGCTCGGATGCCTGGAAATACTGGGACGAACGCCGCGCTGGCAATATATCTGACGCCGAATGGACCGGCGTGCAGGGCGGTATCGCCCGCTCATATAACCCCCGTTATTGAACATCTTCAGCAAAATAATTATCAAAGCGATCAGCGTTATGCTGAATGTATTGTGCGCCATCGCGTAACAAAAG
>JAESRD010000356.1 GCA_016764835.1 Paracoccaceae bacterium
CTGGGCATTTGGCCGCGCTGTTGTCAGATCAATATCGGGGCGAGATGCCTCTCCCAGCGCATCACCTTGGCCAGTGCCATCTGGGAATGTCGGGCTGGATTGTTGGCCAGCCAGCACTTGGGGGCTGTCAGGGACAGTCGGCACCGTATCTTGCGCCGCATTGGCCACGGGCGCCGTGTCTTGGCCGGCGATCTCTACATCAGGCGACGTGGCCTCGGCCAGCTGCACTGACTGCGCGGCAGGCGCATTTTGCCCTGGCTCGGCCTGTTCAGGCGCTTCTATCTGCTCTGGCTGCGGGGGCATGTTGGGCTCAATTGACTGCTCCGGCTCTCTTATTTCAGGCTCAATAACTGGCTCAGCCGCTTGTTCCGTGGCCAAAACAGGCTCTTCAGGCTGCTCTAACGCAGGCGCGGCTCCCACATCAGGTGCGACAACTTCTGGCTCAGCTTCATTCTCCGGCTCATTTTCAGGCTCAACCAAGGCCAATGAACTATCCGGCGCGGCGTTCGCATCAGCCTCTTGCAGCTCAAGCGCCGCATTGTCAGCCGCATGCGCATCTGAATGGCCACCGTCCAGCAGCGGCTCATCAACAAGTATTGGCTCAACAACCGGCGCACCGGCCTCCGCTTCACCCGTTACCGGCGGCTCAGGCGGGCTGTCGGCCTCGGCCAACAGCACAGGCTCATCTTCTGGCGCATCTAGCGCCTGAGTTACGGCCAACTCAGTCTCGCTTGGCTCGGCAATCATGCTTTCTTCAGGCAAAGTTACTTCGGCCAAAGCCTCAACTGGCGCGCTTTCAACGGGCACGCTTTCTACGGACACGGAGTCTTCAGGCCTATTCGCTTCGGCCAACAGCGCATCGCTCACCAAGGCTGGCGGCGCAATTGTCGGAGCCACAATAACTGTTTGGTCGGAGAGAACAGCCGCCCCTTGCGGATCTGCCAGCAGCGAAAGCACCCGCGGCTGCTCTGATGATGCCAGCGTCAGAAACGCCACAAACTGCCCCTGCCCGTCAGCATCGGCCTGGGCCACAACAACATTGTCGAGCAAAATTTCGATCGGCCGCCCCGCCAATGACTTGCCAGCAACCAGCCCAGTTCCGTCCGGGTCTATGCGCACAACATCAAAGCTCGGCGGCACATCGGCCATAATTGCGGGCGGCGTGTCCTCTTGGCCGGGCTGCGCCTCGGGCGCGGTACTCTCAGCTTCGGTTGTGTTCACAACCGGTGGCTCAACAGCGCCACTTTCGGGCAGAACCACGGCCTCTAGCACCCCAAGCTCTTGCACCCCAGACGCATCAACCGCTGTCCCATCTAACCGAGGAACAACATAAACTGCCGTCGCAACGGCTGCCGCCGCGCTGGCGCTCAGCCCCAAATAAAGTATTTTACTTACCGCCAAACTTCCCGCTCCGCCCTGCGCTCTGCTAAGATCAAGCAAATCATAAACGCATTGTTAAGATTGCTTTACAACCAGTTGAGCGAGCATAGCAATCAAGCTATGTCGGGTCAAAAGGCTAGGATATACGGTTTTGACCGGACATTTTGCCCAAAACCTTGCAGAGAAGTGATTTGCCCATGCGCCAGTTCCAACATTCTGTTTGTGTCTATTGTGGCGCGCGTGATGGCTCATCACCCAGCTACGCTGCCGCCGCGCAGGCCACTGGCACTTTGCTGGCCCAAAACAATTGGCGGCTGGTTTACGGCGCGGGCGATGTCGGGCTTATGGGCCGCGTCGCGCGCAGCTGTCAGGCAGCTGGCGGCACGACTTTTGGCGTCATCCCGGTGCATCTTTTGCGCGCCGAAGTTGGCAAAACCGACCTTGATAGCTTTGTCATCACCGAGACAATGCATGAGCGCAAAAAGGTGATGGTGATGAATGCCGATGCGATTGTTGTGCTGCCCGGCGGCGCAGGATCGCTCGATGAGTTCTTTGAAGTTTTGACATGGGCGCAGCTGGGCTTGCATGATAAACCCATAATATTGCTCAATATTGATGGCTACTGGGCACCGCTCCTAGCGCTGATAGATCATATCATTGCCCAAGGATTTGCCGATGAAAGCCTCAAAGGGTCGATAGGAATTGCCAACGACATTGCCAGCCTAGAACACCAGCTCCGCGCCGCTCTGCCCAAAAATATCAGCTAACACCGCAATTTTGGACAATAATTGAGCAACGTTACGTTTTGGCCAGACCTGCGGCAGCCGCCAAGCGCCCAACCCGCCGGTTTTGTGGCGCATTTATGCGAGTGAAACGCCATTCGTTCCTGTCTCTCGCCACCACATTTACCGCGCTCACACCCCACAAGCGGCGCTGCAAAATACGCCCCCGCTTGCTCCCGGTTCAAACCCATTAGAACAGCGGTGAAAATGCCACTGGCAAGCTGAGCCACAGGGCCAATAGCCATGCGCTATTTGGCGCCGCGCAAAATAAATAAAAAGCCCATGCCCGGCAGCACTGCCAGACATGGGCCAATTTTAGACATTGGCGGCGGGTTACATCCGGCCAGCAACGTTTTCCCAATTAACCAGATTATCGAGGAAGTTGCTCAGATAAACCGGCCGCTTATTGCGGAAATCAATGTAGTAGGAATGTTCCCAAACATCGCAGCCCAACAAGGCTGTTTGGCCAAAGCAAAGCGGGTTCACACCGTTTTCGGTCTTGGTCACTTTAAGGCTGCCATCGGCATCCTTAACCAGCCACGCCCAGCCAGAGCCAAACTGGCCGGCACCGGCAGCAGCAAACTGGGTCTTAAACTCAGCAACCGAACCAAAGCTGGCTGTAAGCGCTGATTCCAGCTCAGATGGCATAGAGGAAGCACCCGGCCCCATCATTTCCCAGAACTGATTGTGGTTCCATAACTGGCTGATATTGTTGAAGATACCATTTTGCGCCGTGGCGCTGGCATCATAGGTGCCGACAATAATCTCTTCGAGAGTTTTGCCGTCCCACTCAGTACCAGCAATCAGCTTATTGCCGTTGGTGACATAAGCGTTGTGGTGCATATCATGGTGAAATTCCATGGTCTCAGCGGACATGCCATTGGCAGCAAGTGCATCATGGGCATAGGGCAGATCGGGCAGTTCAAACGCCATTTTGGGCCTCATAGGGTTGTTCAGGTTGCGGTTGGCCTAAACAATGCCGCTCAGCGGCCAAGGTCAATCCCAAGCCGCGACAAATTGTCAAAATTGGCAGGACTCCGCGCCCAGATAGCGCCTAGATCCAATTCACCTTGTCGCGAAACTCGGTCCGCGACGGAAAGTCCTGCACATGACGTGCCAGCAAATCACGCGCGCGGCCTTGCTTGCGCAAAGGGCGACATAGCATGATCATCCGCTCCAGCGCATCATAGCGCTGTGGGGCAATTTTGGTGGCTTTGTGCAAAGCGGCAAAAGAGGCATCGAGGTCGTCAAGCCGCCGCGCCGCCGTGGCCTCAAGCATGAGCACTTCGGCATCTTGGTCAGCCAGCCCACGGTTCTTGGCAATCAAAGCCGTCACCTCATCAAACTGGCCAAGTTTGTGCAGTATTTTGGCCGATGAAAACAGCCCCGTGGCCGTCAACTCTTCATCAGCTTCACCCGCCTCGGTTGGTATATAGCGGGTCAAAACATTCGACATGATCCGGTTAACCACATCGCCCGACACATGCCGGTAATCATTGCGCGACCATGCCACCTCTGGGCTAGACAGGGTGACAAACTCATAGGAGGGAAAGTAATCAACCCCTTGTTTATCAAGTAAGAACTCATCCAAAGCCGCGCGTTGGACCGCCTTTGAATAGGCGTTGGCCACCAACACATCCATGTCGCGAAACGTGGCCAAAAGCGGCACAGGCGAGACCGTGACCAGCATTTTAAGCGGCTTGGTCCGGTGCTTGATCAGCAGATCATACAGCCCGTTAAGCCCCTCCAAAACATCGGCGTAGCTGAGCACGCGAAACTCAAACCGGTCAGGCTCAGCCTTGATCGCCAGCATTGGCGGGATCACATTGAGGTAGAGTTGCAGCTCGCGGTCATACCATGTTTCAACATAGCCCAGCGTCAGAATAATAACATCGGCATCGGCAATCTTGGCCATCGCATCCAGATAGCGGTGACGAAATTCGAGGATTGTTTTGACAGGAAAATCCAGCTTAGCCATGCCGAGTTGTGCGTCAAAATAAGTGCCTTCACCTATTTCATACAGCACCTCTTCGCCGGGAAACTTGTCGCGCTCAAGCGCCCAGGTAAACTCATTGAGCACCGAATGGATCGAATATTTGTTAAAGAAGTTGGCCGCGTCGCCAAGGCTTTCGCCGATCTCACCCAAAGAAAACTCGCGGCTCAACACCCGCTTGCCAGCATTTTCCAATGCCTTTTCAACATTGCGGGCAAAGCAAGAGCCGATCGCAAAGATCGTATCATCAGGCGCAAATTCAAAGCTGGGCGAGGCTGTTGGTGAGGCCAAAGGATAGAGCCTGTCACCGTCTTTGTCGGGCGATGGATAGCGCCGCAACTTGTTGCCACGCGCCCGTTGTAGCGCCTGTACCGCGCCAATTTTCTCAATATTGCGTGTTTCGCCTGTCATGCCGCCCTCACTATGTGATCTTGTGGCTAAACGTTCTGCCGCGCTCTTGCCTGCCAGATGCCTAAACTTAGGCCTTTGTGTCGTCGGCATACAAGAGCATCACTTCGTCATTATTTAGGCAGTGTGACAACCATTGTTTTACATCCTCCCCTATAAGACCTTAATAAGCGCAAAAAGAACGGTGGCAGGCGAGCATTTTATGGCACATTCACTTCCCTTTGAAGCACCCGATATTTCTGGCTCAATAGCCGAGCATATAACGCTGGTTGAGCGCGCAATCGTCGTGCCGCCCGCCAAGGGCTTGGGCAACCAGTCAGTGCAGCGCTCCGGCGTCCTCACAGCCGAGGGCAAGCTGGTTGAAAACGCGGTCACGTGGCGCGGGCCAAACCCGATCACCATTGAGCCGGTTATGCCCGCCGCCGAAGATATCCAAGAGCTGTCTGGCACTTGGATGTTCCTCGGCCCGCTCTTTGGCCATTTTGGCCATTTTTTGGTGGAGAGCATCTGCCGCATCTGGGCGGCTGACCAACTTGCCGGCAAGATCGACGGCGTGCTCTTCGTGCCAAAATTTCAAAACCGCCCCGACCATGTGGCCAAAGTTTACGGCCCTTTCCTAGAGGCGCTCGGCGTTGATTTGCCGATGAAAAACCTCGAAGACCCGACACGGGTTGAGCGGCTATATGTGCCGCGCCAAGGCTTTGGCATGTTCAACATGATCGAAGGTTCGCCCGAGTTTCGCGATTTTATCAACAAACATGCCGGGGCAAAGGTCACGCCTGAAGGTGCCAAAAAGATCTACATCTCGCGCTCGGCCCTGCCGCCCATTCGCGGCTCAATCATTGGCGAAAAAGTGCTTGAGAGCTACCTCGCCGAAGAAGGCTATGAGGTATACCACCCGCAAAAATTTGACCATCTCGAACAGATTGCCGCCTACCGCGCCGCCACCCATATCATTGGTGTTGACTGCTCACCTTTGCACCTGTTGGCCCTTGTTGGCAGCAAGGACCAGAAGACAGGCATCATTGCCCGGCGCAATGGCGACCTAGATGAGATCTTTGCCCGCCAAATCAGGGCCTTCAAGGGCGCTGACGCCTATGCGATCAACCACTTGCAGCGCAATTGGATCGAAGAACATGCGGCCCGACCAAGCCGCACCAGCTGGGGTGAGATTGATTTTGTGGCCCTTTGGCACAGCCTCAAAACTGCCGGTCTGATCGAGGGCAACACGCCGTGGCCCGCCCTGACCCAAGCCCAGATTGACGAAGAAGTTGCCGCTATTGGCGACGGCGTTGGCGTAAAGTTCAAGCCGTTTGAAGGCTAGCTAAAAGAAGCCAACTCTGCCCGCCTCAATCGCCGTTTTTACCTGCGCAAAAACGTAGCTCCCCACCGAGCGAAAACAGATCAGATCAAACGCATCTTCCTGAGGCATCCAAAGTGCTGTCGCCACCTCGCCCAGCCGTGTGCGGCGAAACTGCCCCGGACCGAACCGGCCAGGGGCCAGGTCAGCAGGCACAAGTTTGGCCAAAATCTCGCGCGCACCATCGCCGCGCAGCTGCATATAAGCCCGCGCATCCGAGACGTTAACACAAAGATGGTGCTGCCCGGCCAGTTTGGCACTCAGCTGCGCTGCCGCCGCATCGGCCTCGGCGTAGGGCAGCAAGATCAACAGCTCATCCGGTGACATCCATGCCGCCGCCTTGCCATCAGTGGCACATATCCGGCCCTGTGCCGGAAAATCCGTCCCCGTCAGCGCGGTCACAGCGGCCATGAGCGCCCCGTCACCAAGATCACCGCGCAAAGTCAACATCCCGGTCAGGCCCGCGTCGCGCAGCGTCAGATCGCCCTCAAATGTCGCCCCATCCAGAGCCGTCACAGCATCAGACATTTTGCTTGTCTCCCGCTTTGTCATAAAACACCGCATCGCATATTCGCGCCGAGGTAAAACCGCCCGCGCCATCGGTAAATTCAAGCACGTCGCCCATCCGGTCCGGCCCGTTCAGCACCAGCCCCATGGCAATGCCCTTTTCCATAGTTGGCGAATAATAGGTCGATGTGACCCGCCCTTGGGTTTTGCGCTGGCCGTTGGCGTTTTCGCCCTGCGCCGCCGCATAAGCGCCCTCGGACAGTACCCCGCCGTCAAGCGTCTCTAGGCCCACCAGCTTCCAGCGGTTGGGGTCTTGCATATGGCTACGCTCATGTGCGCGCTTGCCAATATAGTCGGTCTTTTTCTTTGATAGCGCCCAGTTCAGCCCCAGATCTTGCGGAATAACCGTGCCGTCAGACTCGTCACCTATCATGATAAAGCCCTTCTCAGCCCGCAAAATATGCAGCGCTTCAGTGCCATAAGGCATAGCGCCAAAGGCGCGCCCCGCCTCGACCAAGGCCTGCCAAAACGCCAACCCCTGCCCGGCAGGCAGCGCTATCTCATAAGACAGCTCACCCGAAAACGAGATACGGAAGACGCGCGCCGCAAAGCCGCCAATCGTCACGTCAGCCCAGCGCATGAACGGCAAAGCCTCTTTGCTCAGATCATCGCAACCCAGCGCCGCTAGCAGCTGGCGCGCTTGCGGCCCGACAACCGCGATCTGCGCCCATTGTTCGGTGACATTGGCTGTATAAACCTGCCAGTCCCACCACTCGCATTGCAGCCAATCTTCCATATGGCCGTGAATGCTCTCCGCCCCACCCGTGGTCGTATGGCAAAGCCAAGTATCCTCATCAATCCGAGCGACAACGCCGTCATCAATAAGAAAACCGTTCTCAGAACAAATTAGCCCGTAGCGGCAGCTGCCCTGCGGCAAGGTCGACATCATATTGGTATAGATCATGTCGAGGAACCTGCCGGCATCGGGGCCCTTAACAATGATCTTGCCAAGCGTAGATGCATCAAGCAAACCAACGGCTTCGCGCGTGTTCTTAACCTCGCGCATCACCGCTTCATGCGCAGATTCTTCGCCGCGCCGGTAGCAATAAGGTCGCCGCCACTGGCCCACCGGCTCAAAATGCGCGCCATGCTCGGCCTGCCAGTCTGACAGTGGCGTTTTGCGCACCGGCTGAAACAGCGCCCCGCGTGCCGCACCGGCAATAGAGCCCATCGAGATCGGCGTATATGGCGGACGAAATGTGGTGGTGCCAACAGACGGGATCGGGCTATTCATCGCCTCAGCTAAGGTTGCTAATCCGTTAATATTAGACAACTTTCCCTGATCTGTCGCCATGCCAAGCGTGGTGTAGCGTTTGGCATGCTCCACACTCTCATAGCCCTCACGCGCCGCCAGCTGTACGTCACTGACCTTCACGTCGTTCTGATAATCGAGGAACATCTTGGCCCGCAGATCGGCGCTGGCACCCTGCGGCATCAGCCAGACCGGCATTAACGGCTGCTCTTCGGCCTCGACCACGGTAATATCTGCGCCCGCATCGGCCAAAACATCTGCCGTGCTCAGCGCGCCGCTGGCCGCCCCCGCCATGCGGACCATGCCAGAGCCATTGGCCCCGGTTGGTGGCCGCGCAGGGTCAGGGCAGAACATTGCCTTATCCTCATCCCAGTTCAGCTTGCCACCGGCATGTGACCACAGATGAACAACCGGCGACCAGCCACCCGACATGGCCACCGCATCGCAAGAAATCTCTTCTAAAGCAGCACCTTGCCCGGCATGGGCACAAAGCGTCACGCCCGTAACCCGCCCCTTGCCCAGCACTTTGGCCACCGCCTTGCCGGTCTCGACCCTGATCCCCGCCGCCCGCGCCGCCGCAGGCAATGCGCCAGAGGCTACCGCCCGCGCATCAATGATCACCGGCACATCAAGGCCTGCGGCTTTCAGCGCCAATGCTGTCAGATATGCATTGTCATTATTGGTCACCACCACCGTTCTGTCGCCGATGCTGACCGCCCAATTGGCCAAATAGTCGCGCAGTGCCCCGGCCAGCATAACCCCCGGCACATCATTACCAGCAAAGGAAAGTGGCCGCTCAATAGCTCCGGTCGCGGCAATAATCTGCCCGGCTCTGATCCGCCAAAGCCGGTGGCGCGGCCCCGGCAGATCTGGCGCATGGTCGGTCAACCGCTCATAGGCCAAAGCAAAACCGTGATCATATGACCCGGCCGCCATACAGCGCAGCCTGAGCGAAACATTTGACATGTTTTCAAGCTGTTGCAGAGTGTGGTTAACCCAATCTTCAGCTGATTTTCCATCAATCTCAGGCCCATCGACCGGCGCACGTCCGCCCCAGAGCGCCGTTTGCTCTATCAGCAAAACCCGCTTGCCGGCTCGTCCGGCTTTTAACGCCGCCGCCAAGCCAGCAATGCCGCCGCCCGCAACCAGCACATCAACATGGGCATAGAAATGCTCATAAGTGTCCACGTCGCGCGCCTTTGGTGCTTTGCCCAACCCAGCAGATTTGCGGATAATCGGCTCGTAGACATGTTTCCAAAAACTGCGCGGATACATGAACATCTTGTAGTAAAACCCGGCTGGCAAAAACCGCGACAGCTTGGCGTTTATCGCGCCGACATCAAATTCAAGGCTCGGCCAATGGTTCTGACTTTGCGCAGTCAGCCCAGCAAATAATTCGGTGGTCGTGGCGCGTTGGTTAGGCTCAAACTTAGCACCCGCGCCCAGCCCGATCAGCGCATTGGGCTCCTCAGCCCCAGAGGCAATCGCCCCCCGCGCCCGGTGATATTTGAACGAGCGGCCCATCAACATCTGGTCATTTGCCAGCAAAGCCGAGGCCAAAGTATCGCCCTCATAGCCGCGATAATTCTTACCGTTAAAGGTAAAATCCAGTGCGACATCGCGGTTCAGCCCGCGCCCGCCCGCCGCCAAACGACTACTCATGGAAAACTCCCCCAGCGCCAACCTGGCCGTTTGGCCGCTATCGCATCGCATATCGCCTTGGGCGGTTCAGTCGTTTGCGCGCCGTAAGTGCCAAAGACCTCAAGCGTCGCCGTGCAACGCGCCGCCAAAAACCATTTGCCGCAGCCAAAACTATGCCGCCAACGTTCAAAATGCACACCTTTTGGGTTTTGTCTTGTAAACAAATAGCCCTCAAACTCTGCGTCCGATGCGCCGGGGCCAAACCTTTTTAGATGCGCCTCGCCGCCCGGCGCCAGCTCGGTCTCGTCAGCGGCCACACCGCAATATGGGCATTGTAATGTCAGCATTTTACCCGCTCCTCAAACACCATCAATGTGCCACCCCCGCCGCGACGCTCTCATCAATAAACCGCCCCTCGCGGAAGCGCTCCAACCCAAAGTCATTGGCCAAATTCGAGCGCCCCGTGGCCATCAGATCGGCCATGGCCCAGCCAGAGCCGGGGATCGCCTTGAACCCGCCAGTGCCCCAGCCGCAATTGACAAAGCAGCCGTCCAAAGGTGTGGTCGACAAGATCGGCGACCGGTCGCCAGTCATATCAACAATACCGCCCCATTGGCGCAGCATTTTGAGTCGTGAGATCATCGGGAAAGTCTCGACCAGTGCCCGCACGGTTTCCTCAATATGATGAAACGAGCCGCGCTGGGTGTAGTTAAGAAACCCGTCCGTGCCGCCGCCAATCACCATCTCGCCCTTGTCAGACTGGCTCATATAGCCGTGCACGGTGTTGGCCATAATCACCACATCTAGGCAGGGCTTAATCGGCTCAGACACCAGCGCCTGAAGTGCCAAGCTTTCAATCGGTAGCCGAAAGCCGGCCTTTTGCGCCAACACGCCAGAATGGCCAGCCACGACCATGCCCAGCTTGCCGCAAGAAATCTCACCCTTGGTGGTGATCACTTTGCTGACCCGCCCGCCCTCTGAGCGAATATCAGTAACCTCGCATTGCTGAATAATATCCATACCCATATCGCTACAAGCGCGCGCATAGCCCCAAGCCACAGCATCATGCCGGGCGGTGCCGCCACGTGCCTGCCACAGCGCCCCAAGCACCGGATAGCGCGGCCCGTCTAGCGCAATAATCGGGCACAGCTCTTGCACCCGGCGCGGCGAAATAAACTCGGTGACTACATTTTGCAGCGCATTGGCATGGGCGGTGCGCTTATAGCCGCGCACCTCATGCTCTGTCTGCGCCAGCATCATCACACCGCGCGGGCTGAACATAATGTTGTAGTTCAGATCTTGGCTCAAATCTTCATACAGAGTGCGGGCTTTCTCGTATATCGCCGCCGACGCGTCCTGCAGATAGTTCGAGCGAATGATCGTTGTGTTGCGCCCGGTATTGCCGCCGCCAAGCCAGCCCTTCTCGATTATCGCCACATTGGTAATGCCGTGATTTTTGCCAAGGTAGTAGGCCGTCGCCAGCCCGTGGCCGCCAGCGCCAACAATCACCACATCATAATGCGGCTTTGGCGTGGCTGCGCGCCATGCGCGGGTCCAGCCCAAATGGCCGTTAAACGCCTCTTTGGCGATAGCGAAAGCTGAGTAACGTTTGTTCACGGGCGAATCCTCGCAAATGGGCAGCGCGTTTGGTCGTATCACTGGACCCTAGCCGCCAAATCCGAAGGTGCAAGAGCGGCATTAGGCAACAAGAATACGACAGCAGCAGCTTTTGCCAGCCCGGCCAAATGTCTGCCCGCTCTTTCCCCGGCCCGCCGGGCCAGCTAAACAAGCAAGAACAACTGGCAAAGGCCCCGCATGTTATTTTGGTTCATCGCCTTCGGGCTGACCCTCGTGGTCGCAACATTGCTGATCTTGCCCCTGCGCGGCAGCGGTAAACATAGCCCAGCACCTGACCCCAGCGTGGCGCTTTACAAAGCCCAGCTTGATGAGTTGGTGCGCGACCAACAGCGCGGCGTGATCGACGCGCCAGAGGCCGAGCGCGCCCGCACCGAGGTTGCCCGCAGGCTGCTCGATGCCACCAGCCGGGCCACCAGCCGCGCCGCCGGGGCGGCCCAAAGCGGGGCAACGCTTGCTGGCAAAAACGGCACAATGTTGGCCAGTCTGGCCGTGGTCGCGGCCCTTGGTGGCGCACTCGGCCTTTATGCCCTGCTCGGCGCGCCCGGCGCTGCCGACCTGCCGCTTGGCGGTCGTATCGTGGCCGCTGAGCAAAACCGTGACACCCGCCTCAGCCAAGCTGACGGCGAAGCCCAAAGCGCCGCCATGGCCGAAGTCACCCCCGACGCGCCGTCCGAATATCTGGCCATGGTCGAGCAGCTGCGCGCGATCGTGCCCACCCGCCCAGATGAGCTGGCCGGGTGGCAGCTCCTGTCGCGCCACGAGGCCGGTTTGGGCAATTACGCCGCCGCCGCCCGCGCCCAAGAGCAGATCATCCGCATCAAAGGCCCGGCCACCACAGCCGCCGACCTGACCAGCCTGCTCGACAGGTTGGTCGCCGCAACAGGCGGGCTGGTCTCGCCGCAGTCAGAAACTTTGGCCCGCCAGATCGAAGTGCTCCAGCCCGGCAGCGCCGCCCCGCTCTATTACATCGGGCTTATGCACGCCCAGACCGGCCGCCCCGATCTCGCCTTCACCCTCTGGCGCATGCTGATCGAGCAAAACACTGACTTGGCGGCACAAAACAACGATAGCCTGCACCTACAACTTGCCCAGATGCAGATCGAAGAAGCAGCCTTTCGCGCCGGTGTCGACTATACGCTGCCCGAAATCACCGCCCCGCGCGGCCCCAGCGCCGCAGATGTTGCCGCCGCCCAAGACATGACTGACACCGACCGCTCCGCCATGATCGAAGGCATGGTCGCTGCGCTTTCAACCCGGCTGGCCGAACAGGGCGGCCCGGCCGAAGACTGGGCGCAGCTGATCCAAGCGCTCGGGGTTTTGGGCCGCACCGAAGAAGCCAGCGCAATATACATCGAAGCCCAAACCGTCTTTGCAGGCTCAGACCTCGCCCTCTCGCTCCTACAAAATGCAGGCGCAATCGCCGGTCTCACTCAAGGATCAAATAATTGATCTGCGAAACCCCAGAAGATTTCCTGACCCAAGCGGGCAAGATCAGCGCCCTTGCCGGGCTAGACCTCGGCACAGTCACTATAGGCGTCGCGCTGTCTGACCCGCTGCGCAGCGTTGCCTCGCCGCATGAAACCATCCGCCGCAAGAAGTTTGGCCTCGATGCCGCCCGCCTGCTGGCCATCGCCAAAGACCGCTCCCTCGGCGGCTTTGTCCTCGGTCTGCCGCTCAACATGGACGGCTCAGAGGGCCCCCGCGCGCAGTCAACCCGCGCCTTCGCCCGCAACCTGTCGCGGCTGACCGAGCTGCCAATTACCTATTGGGATGAGCGCCTTTCAACCGTCGCCGCCGAGCGCGCCTTGCTCGAAGCCGACACATCACGCAAGCGCCGCGCCGAAGTGATCGACCACGTCGCCGCTGGCTATATTCTGCAAGGTTTCCTAGATCGGCTCAGCTATATGGGCCGCAGTACATGACCGACCCGCTTTGGAAACGCGACGAGCCGGACAGCCCCTGCCAAAACATTTGCGCGATCCACCCGATCAGCAAACTCTGCATCGGCTGCAACCGCACCATTGATGAAATATCCCAGTGGCCGCAAATGACCGCCGCCGCCCGCCAAGAGC
>JAESRD010000029.1 GCA_016764835.1 Paracoccaceae bacterium
ATCGATGATTGCCACAGCAAGCAGGAATAATTTCAGCGCGCTTGGTACCCGACTGCCCAACAATGCCAGGACGCCTAGCGCAAATGCATGATCGGCGATGCGCGCATTGGCATGCTCGACCTTAATGAGAGCCAGCCGACCGTTGGCGTTCTGCGTGATCAGGGCTTCCTGACTGGCTTTGGTATTGATGTTGTTGATGTCAATAAGTGGGGCGACGAGACTGACCCACGCATTATCGGCAATGAAGTCACTGCTGGTAATGAGGAAGGTGGCCGTACAGCCATGGAAAACCTGCTGCTGCAGGATTCCACTATCAATGTGATCTACACAATCAACGAGCCATCCGCTGCTGGTGCCTATGAAGCGCTTAAAGCAATGGGCCAAGAGGGTGATGTGCTGATCGTATCGGTTGATGGCGGTTGCCCGGGCGTCCAAAACGTCGCCGAAGGCATTATCGGTGCAACATCGCAGCAATACCCACTGCTAATGGCTTCGCTCGGCATTGAAGCAATCGCTCAATTTGCAGCCGATGGCACGCTGCCTGCCCCATCCGAGGGGCTTGAGTTCTTCAACACTGGTGTGAGTTTAGTGACTGACTCGCCGGTTGACGGTGTGCCGTCAATCTCGGTTGCCGAAGGTCTGGAGCGTTGCTGGGGCTAAAGCCACGCAATTATAGCTAATGGTGGAGGCGCGCCCATGCGCCTCCACTGATCTTGTATCACTCTCGCGCCTCTATCGATGGCGCATATTGTGCCTCAAACATAGCGCTTCAGCCCTAGAATTTTTCAGAACAATCCTGCCCTAATCCTGGAGCAAATACGTGTCCGAAAACCCGATACCTGCCAATAGTGCCCCCGAAAGCGTCGCCGAATTTCAGCAACCAAAGCGCTCATTGCTGAGCCAAATCCAGCATCTACTGCATCTTTACCCAACTTTGGTGCCGGTGATTATCCTGCTGGTCTCGGTGATTGTGTTCACCTACTTTACCGACGGTAAATTGCTTTCCGGACTGGCGATCAAGATCACGCTTGAGCAAACAGCGATTGTCGGCATTTTGGCCTGCGCCCAAACCCTGATCATCCTCACGGCAGGCATCGACCTGTCTGTAGGCGCGGTCATGGTGCTCAGCTACGTGGCCATGGGCCATCTGGCCGTCACTTACGGCCTGCCGACGCCGTTGGCCATTATTGGCGGGCTGTGCGTTGGCACCGGGCTCGGCGCGATCAACGGCATGTTGGTGACGCGCATAAAACTGCCGCCCTTCATTGTCACCCTTGGCATGTGGCAGATCGTGCTGGCCACGGTCTATCTCTATACCGGCTCACAATCTATTCGCTCCCAAGACATCGACGCCCAAGCGCCGCTGCTTAAGCTGTTTGGCCAAAGGGTTGAATTTGGCGATTGGCGGCTGACAATCATGGGCGCGCCGACCATTTATGCCGTGGTGCTGATGGTGGTTCTGTTCTTGGTGTTTTGGTACATATTGCAGCAAACCGCTTGGGGCCGTCATGTTTATGCTGTCGGCGATGACAAAGAAGCCGCCGAGCTGTCGGGCGTACAAACCAACAAAGTTCTGGTCAGTGTTTACATGACCGCAGGCGCAATAGCCGGGCTTGGCGCCTGGGCAGCTATTGGCCGGGTTGGCTCGATCAGCCCGTCAAGTTTCACCGAAGCCAATCTCGACAGTATCGCTGCCGTGGTGATCGGCGGCACCTCACTGTTTGGCGGGCGCGGCACAATCATGGGCACGCTGTTTGGCGCGCTGACGGTTGGCGTGTTTTCCACCGGGCTCAAGCTGGCCGGGGCCAATCCGCAATGGGTTTTGTTCGCCTCGGGCTGTCTTATCATCCTTGCCGTCGCCCTCGACCAATGGATCCGGAGGATATCAGCATGAGTGTTCAGCCTATTTTGGCCGCCAAAGGTCTCATGAAGCGCTACGGCCGTGTGGTCGCCCTCGACCGGTGCGATTTTGAGCTGTACCCCGGCGAAATCCTCGGGGTAATCGGCGATAACGGCGCCGGAAAATCTACACTTATCAAGGCGCTATCAGGCGCGGTTACCGCAGATGAAGGCTCGGTTTGGTTGGACGGCCAACAAGTGAATTTCGCGTCGCCCATTGCTGCCCGCGCCGCCGGCATAGAGACGGTATACCAGACGCTAGCCATGTCACCCGCGCTCTCTATTGCCGATAATATGTTTATGGGCCGAGAGCTGCGCAAGCCCGGCTGGCGCGGCTCAATCTTGCGCCAGCTCGACCGTAAAGGCATGGAGACCTTCGCCCGCAACAAGCTCACTGAGCTGGGGCTAATGACCATCCAAAACATCAACCAAGCGGTTGAAACCCTGTCCGGGGGGCAGCGCCAAGGCGTGGCTGTGGCCCGCGCTGCGGCCTTTGGCTCCAAGGTTATTATCCTCGATGAGCCAACCGCCGCCCTCGGGGTCAAAGAAAGCCGCCGGGTGCTGGAGCTGATCCTTGATGTCCGCGCGCGCGGCATTCCGATCATCCTGATCAGCCATAATATGCCGCATGTTTTTGAGGTCGCCGACCGGATTCATGTGCACCGTCTTGGCCAAAGACTTTGCGTGATTAATCCAAAAGAACATTCCATGTCTGATGCAGTTGCCTATATGACTGGGGCAAAGGTCCCCGATAAAGACCCCGCAACTGCCTAAGGAGAGCACGTGCTCGATATTTCTGCCCATGTGAATGCCGTGGCTGATATGGTGCATGATCTGCGCAGCAGACAGGGGCGAATTCTACTGGCAATTGCAGGCGCGCCTGCCAGCGGCAAATCAACTCTTGCTGAAGAGCTGGCCCGCAGGCTTAACCGCCAGCGGTGCCACGCGGTTACCGTGTCAATGGACGGCTTTCATCTCGACAATAGGGTGCTTGATGCTTGCGGGCTGAAGCGCCGCAAAGGCGCGCCAGAAACCTTTGATGTTTATGGGTTTTCTCATCTGATACGGCGCATGCATGCTGGCGAAGAAGTCATCGCCCCTTCGTTTGACCGCGCCCGCGATATCGCCATTGCCGGGGCGCAGGTCGTGCCCGCCGATTGCCCCGTTGTGATCATTGAAGGCAATTATTTACTGTTTGATGAGCCGGTCTGGTCAGACCTCGCCCAGCTTTGGGATATTGCCGCTTGGATGGATGTGCCGATGGAGGATATCCGCGCCCGGCTGATCCAGCGTTGGCTGAGCCAAGGCCTGTCGCGCACGGCGGCCACAAGGCGGGCCGAGCTGAACGATATTCCTAATGCGCAGCGTATTATCGCCCGCGCCTTGCGCCCCGATATCACACTAACCACAAGAGATGTTCGTTAACGCTAACAAGTGCTATTGCCTACGTAAAGTTTAGGACTATGATCTTCAAAAGATTTAAGGTCAGGCATGCCGCATTCATTTAATTCGCAAGACATCCAAAACCTGCTCAATGCCAGCCACCGCGACCCGTTTTCGCTGCTTGGCCCGCATATGCTTAATAACGCACGTTGGGTCAGCGCCATCGACCCCGGCGCAGATAGGCTATTTGCCGTAACGACAAAGGGGAGGTTCGAGCTGCAACGCGTTGAAGGCGCTTTGTTTTCCGGCAATGTACCGGGCCATCAAACCTACAAGCTGCACGGTATTGACGGTAATGGTGCCACTTGGGACTATGAAGATGCCTACCGTTTTGGCACGTTGATCAGCCGCGAAGATGAGGCGCTGATTGCCGCCGGCAAACATCCCAAACTTTGGCATGTCCTCGGCGCGCATAGCGAAGAGTTAGACGGCGTCAGCGGCGTGCGTTTCGGGCTTTGGGCTCCGCATGCCAGCCGGGTTTCTGTGGTTGGCGCGTTCAATAACTGGGACGGGCTGCGCCACATGATGCGCTGGCGCGGCGGTGCGGGCATCTGGGAAATCTTCGTGCCCGGTGCAAAACCCGGCGATCATTACAAATATGAGATGATTGGTGCCAATGGTATTTTGTTGCCGCACCGGGCCGATCCGGTTGGCTTTGGCGGACAATACCGCCCTGAAACCGCCAGCATTGTCCGCGATCTCAGCCTTTATGGCTGGCAAGACGGTGCTTGGATGTCCACACGCGGTGACAAAAACCAGCGCAGCGCGCCGATCAGCATCTATGAGGTCCATCTTGGCTCTTGGCGGCGGGTAGAATCAGACGGCAACCGCCCGCTTTCTTACATTGAACACGCCACGCAACTCATTGATTATGTAGTTGAAATGGGCTTCACCCATATTGAACTCATGCCAATCAGCGAGTTCCCGTTTGATGGCTCATGGGGCTATCAACCTGTGGGGCTTTATGCGCCAACCATCCGTTTTGGCCCGCCAGATGAGTTCCGCGATCTTGTCAGCGCCGCCCACGCCGCCGGGCTTGGTATCTTGCTCGACTGGGTGCCGGGCCATTTCCCGGCTGATGAACACGGGTTGGGCTATTTTGATGGCACTTGTCTTTATGAGCATGCCGACCCACGCGAAGGTTTCCACCAAGATTGGAACACGCTGATCTATAATTACGGCCGCAAAGAAGTAGCTAATTACCTGACCAGTAATGCCCAATACTGGCTCGAAGAATATCATATTGACGGGCTGCGCGTCGATGCCGTGGCCTCGATGCTCTACCGCGATTATTCGCGGGCCGAGGGCGAATGGGTGCCCAACCATGATGGCGGCCGCGAAAACTACGAAGCCATTGCTTTCCTCCGCCAGATGAACATCGTCACCTATGGCGCCCATGCCGGCATTATGAATGTCGCCGAAGAAAGCACCTCTTTCCCCAAGGTCTCATCCCCGGTTGATGCCGGCGGGCTCGGCTTTGGCTATAAGTGGAATATGGGCTGGATGAATGACAGCCTGCGCTACATGCAAGAAGACCCGATCAACCGTAAATATCATCACGGGCTGATGACCTTTGGCATCGATTATGCGTTTTCCGAGAACTTCGTGCTGCCGATCAGCCATGACGAGGTTGTGCATGGCAAGGGCTCGATGATCGAGAAAATGCCCGGCAATTGGTGGGATAAATGCGCCAATCTTCGGGCCTATTACGGGTTTATGTGGGCGCATCCGGGCAAGAAGCTATTGTTCATGGGCTGCGAGTTTGGCCAACCGTCCGAGTGGAACCACGACACCCAGCTCGACTGGGAAGCCGCCGCCCGCCCAGACCATGCCGGGATCAAAGACCTCGTTCGCGATCTGAACCACACCTACAAAAGCACCCCCGCACTTTATGCCAAAGATTGCGATGCGTCTGGCTTTGAATGGATCGATGGCGGTGACGCTGACAGCTCAATTCTCAGCTTTGCCCGCTACGGCAATGATGGCGACCCGCCCTGTCTTGTCATCTGCAACTTTACCCCGGTTGAGCGCACAGGTTTTCGCCAAGGTGTGCCGCAAGCTGGCCGCTGGGATGAGATTATCAACACCGATGCACAGGCTTACGGCGGCAGTGGCAAAGGCAATCTTGGTGGCGCCGCCTCTGATGCCGTCGCTGCCCATGGCCGCGACCATTCAATAAACATTACATTACCGCCGCTTTCAACGCTGATATTCAGCCTGAAAACATGAATAATCCAAGGAGGAAGACCACATGGTGAACAACCGCAGACTGACTCAACGCTCGATGGCCTTTGTTCTTGCAGGTGGCCGCGGCTCGCGGCTCAAAGAACTAACCGACCAACGCGTCAAACCGGCGGTGTATTTCGGCGGCAAAGCTCGGATCATCGACTTTGCCCTGTCCAACGCGCTCAATTCCGGCATTCGCAAAATCGCCGTGGCCACGCAGTATAAGTCGCACAGTTTGATCCGGCATTGTCAGCGCGGCTGGAGTTTCTTCCGGGCCGAACGCAATGAATTTCTCGATATCCTGCCCGCTTCGCAGCGCATGGATGAAAGCATGTGGTATCGTGGCACAGCCGATGCCGTGACCCAGAACATTGATATTGTCGACAGCTACGGCGTTGATCACATTATCATTTTGGCCGGTGATCATATTTATAAGATGGATTACGAGATCATGCTGCGCCAGCATGCTGAGAGCGGCGCTGACGTGACCATCGGCTGTCTGACAGTGCCGCGGATGGAAGCCACCGCCTTTGGCGTCATGGCCACAGATGCCAGCGGCCAGATCACCGAATTCCTCGAAAAGCCAGCTGATCCGCCCGGCACGCCAGAAGATTCAAGTCTCGCACTGGCCTCAATGGGCATCTACGTGTTCTCATGGAAGTTCCTGCGCGACCTTTTGCTAAAAGACGCCGAAGACCCAAATTCGAGCCATGATTTTGGCAATGACCTAATCCCTGACATCGTCAAAAACGGCAAGGCCATGGCCCACCGGTTTGACAGCTCTTGCGTCAGGGCCGAGGGCGCGCCAGCCTACTGGAAAGATGTCGGCACAATCGACGCGTTTTGGGAAGCCAATATCGCACTCACTGATTTTACCCCCGGCCTTGATCTATGGGACCGCGAATGGCCGATTTGGACCTATTCTGAGAGCGTGCCCCCGGCCAAGTTCATCCATGATGAAAGCGACAGGCGCGGCCTCGCTGTCTCATCAATGGTCTCGGGCGGCTGTATAATCTCGGGCACAGAAGTGCGCAATTCGCTGCTGTTCACCCAAGTGCATACCAACTCCTTCGCCGTGCTCGATCATGCGGTGGTCCTGCCCTATGTGACCGCCAACCGTTCGGCCCGGCTGCGGCGTGTGGTCATCGATAGCGGCGTTACTATACCCGAAGGCCTGGTCGTCGGCGAAGACCCCAATGATGATAAGAAATGGTTCCGCGTCTCCGAGCGCGGTGTCACGCTGATCACACAATCGATGCTCGATAAGCGCGCCGCGTCGCTATGATCAAAGTGCTCTCGGTCACGTCTGAATGCGCGCCGCTGGTGAAAACCGGCGGCTTGGCTGATGTGGCCGGGGCATTGCCCGGCGCTCTGGCAGAACACGGCGTACAAATGCGCACGCTGTTGCCGGGCTATCCGGTGGTGATGGCGGCACTTGGCAAGACCAAACTCCTGTTCGAAGAACCTGATCTTTTTGGCGGCAAAGCCCGTATCTTGTCCGCCACAATCGGCGCGCTAGAGCTGATAATCATTGACGCACCGCATCTTTATAACCGCCCCGGCTCCATCTATCTTGGCCCTGACGGCAAAGATTGGCCCGATAACCCCGCCCGCTTTGCCGCTTTGTCATGGGTCGCGGCGCTGATAGGCGCCAAAAGTGCCAAAGGTTGGCTGCCTAATGTGATCCATTGTCATGACTGGCAGGCCGGTTTTGTCACCGATTATTTAGACGACATGTTGCCCAAAGGCGCCCGACGCCCCGGCACGATGATGACCATTCACAACATGGCCTTTCAAGGCCTCGTTGATGCCACAGCGCTTGATGATCTGCACCTGCGCTCGGCCCGCCTGCAACGCAGTGGTTTCGAGTTTTGGGGCAAGATTTCAGCGCTCAAAGCCGGGCTGACCGGCGCTGACCGGCTGACGACCGTCTCGCCAACCTACGCCGCCGAGATCATGCGCGAAGAGTTCGGCATGGGGCTGCACGGCGTCATGCACGAGCGGCGCGATGTCTTGCACGGTATTCTCAACGGCATTGATGAGCAGGTATGGGACCCGGCAACCGACCCCAACATAGCTACATTCAAAACCCCGCAGGGCAAAAAACGTGCCAAAGCCGCTTTGCGCCGTGCGCTGGGTCTGCCCAAGGCCGACGGCCCGCTCTGTGTTGTCATCACCCGGCTGACCAGCCAAAAGGGCCTCGACATGTTGCTCGACGCCGTGCCGGCACTGACCGCGCGCGGCGGCCAGCTGGCTCTGCTCGGCTCTGGCGATCCAGCACTTGAGGCGGCGTTCACCAAGCTGGCTGAAACCAACCCAAATGTCTCGGTAACAATCGGCTATGACGAGCCGTTTTCGCACCGGTTGATGGCAGGCGGCGATGCCATCCTCGTGCCATCGCGGTTTGAGCCTTGCGGGCTAACCCAGCTTTACGGGCTGCGCTATGGCACCGTGCCGGTTGTCGCCCTCACCGGCGGGCTGGCAGACACCGTCATCAACGCATCCCCCGCAGCCCTTGCCAGCGGTTGTGCCACCGGCATTCAGTTCTATCCGGTCGCATTCGAGCCGTTTGAGCGGGCGCTTATCCAGCTGTGTGATCTATTTTCTCTTGGCGCACCCTTTACCAAAATTCAAAAGAATGCCATGCGTAGCCCGGTTGGATGGTCGGCATCCGCCGCCCAATATGTGCGTTTATACAAAGAGATAGCCCCGCAAGAATGAGTCTAAATGTAGTCGTAACAGCGGGCAGGCCCACGCCGCTCGGCGCAAGCTATGATGGCGAAGGCGTCAATTTTGCGGTGTTCTCTGAACATGCAACAAAGATGACGTTGTGCCTGTTTTCAGCCGACGGCAAGGCAGAACAGCTGCTTGTCGATCTGCCGGAGAATAGCGGCCATATCTGGCACGGCTATATCACCGGGCTGCGGCCGGGCCAGCAATATGGCTTTCGTGCCCACGGCCCCTACCGCCCCGACCAAGGCCACCGGTTTAACCCGCATAAACTACTGCTCGACCCCTATGCCAAACAGCTGGCCGGCAAGCTGGTCTGGCATGACGCACTCATGGGCTATGATACCAGCGCCAAACATGGCGATCTGACCTTTGACACCCGCGACAGCGCCCCCTATATGCCGCGCGCCGTGGTGATAGACCCGGCCTTTAGCTGGGGCGCAGACCGCCCGCCCGGCACCAAGCTTGAAGACACAGTGATCTACGAGGCCCATGTCAAAGGGCTGACCGCCGGGAAGCGCGGCGCACCAGATGCGGGCAGCTATCTCGGCCTCGCCTCAGACCAAATGCTCGACCATATGGTCAAGCTGGGCGTGACCGCCGTTGAGCTGCTGCCAGTTCATAGCTTTGTCGATGACAGGTTTCTGGTCGACCAAAATAAGGTCAACTACTGGGGCTACATGACGCTCGGCTTCTTCGCCCCAGAGCCGCGCTACATGATATCCGGCCAGATTAGTGAGTTTAAACATATGGTTGCCCGGCTGCATTCAGCCGGAATAGAAGTGATCCTCGACGTGGTCTACAACCACACCGCTGAGGGCAACCAGTTTGGCCCAACGCTCTCGCTACGCGGGCTCGACAACCGATCATACTACAGGCTGGCCGAAACCCCGCGCTATTACTTTGATGATACTGGCACAGGCAATAGCCTCAACCTTGAGCACCCGATGGTCCTGCGCATGGTCATGGACAGCCTGCGCTACTGGGTTGAAGTCATGCATGTTGACGGCTTTCGCTTTGATCTATGCACCACACTTGGCCGCATAGAGACCGGCTTTGACCGCGGTGCGGCCTTCTTTGATGCCATCCGCCAGGACCCGGTTCTGGCCAATGTAAAGCTCATCGCCGAGCCGTGGGATATTGGCCCCGGCGGCTATCAGCTCGGCGCATATCCAACCCCGTTTTCCGAGTGGAATGACAAATACCGCGACGAAGTGCGCGGCTTTTGGCGCGGCGACAGCAACATGGCGCCCAAGCTGGCCAACCGGCTCACCGGCTCGGCCCGCCAGTTTGACCATGATGGCCGCCCCGCCACCTCATCGGTCAACTTCCTCACCGCACATGACGGCTTCACGCTGATGGATGTGGTCTCCTACGAGACCAAACATAACGAGGCCAACGGCGAAGATAACCGCGACGGGCATTCGCATAATATCAGCGCCAACTTGGGCGTTGAAGGCCCGACAGATGACCCCAAGGTCAACACGGCCCGCGCCCTGCGGCGGCGCAACATGCTGGCGACACTGCTGTTTTCGCAAGGCACGCCGATGATCCTTGCCGGTGACGAGCTAGGCAATTCGCAAAACGGCAATAACAATGCCTATTGCCAAGATAACCCAATCGGCTGGGTCAACTGGGATGATATCGACCAAGATTTTCTCGCCTTTTGCCAGCTGCTGATCGGCTTTCGCGCCCAGCATCCGATCCTGCGCCAAAAGCGTTTTTTGCATGCCCGCGCCCGGCTGGTTGACGGCAAGCAAGACCTGTTTTGGCGGCGTGCCAATGGCAGCGAGATGGAAGATGCCGATTGGACTGATCCAAACCTGCGCCAGCTGATTGTTGAGGCCCGCACCGCCTCTGGCACGCCCGAATATGCCGCCCTCGAATATTCGATCCTCGCCGTGTTTAACGGCGGCTCAGGCATGACCGTCACCCTGCCCGAGCCCAGCAATGGCCGCCGCTGGACCC
>JAESRD010000357.1 GCA_016764835.1 Paracoccaceae bacterium
GAGTTTGATGGTTATGCCATTGGCGGGCTGGCTGTGGGCGAAGGCCAAGCGGCGATGTTTGATGTGCTCGACTATGCGCCCGGCCTGCTGCCGGATGACAAGCCGCGCTACCTGATGGGGGTTGGCAAGCCCGATGATATCGTCGGCGCGGTCAAGCGCGGGGTTGATATGATGGACTGCGTGCTGCCGTCACGCTCTGGGCGCAACGGACAGGGCTGGACAGCGCGGGGGCAGGTGAACATGAAGAATGCGCGCCATGCCGATGATCCGCGCCCCTTGGAAGAGGGCTGTACCTGCCCGACTTGCCGCTCCTATTCACGCGCCTATTTGCACCATGTCTACCGGGCTAAAGAGATGATATCTGGCATGTTGCTGACATGGCATAATTTGCACTATTACCAACAGCTTATGGGGCAAATGCGCGCAGCGATTACGGCCGGGGAATTTGACAAATTTGAGCTGGCGTTTCATGCCAAGCGGGCGCAGGGCGATATTGAACCGCTCTAGCGGCGGCGGTTAGGCCGCCGCCAGTTCTGGCGCAGATGTTGCGGCCTCAGCCCGGCCAGTCAGACGCCAATTGTTCTGTTCAGTGACGGATGAGGTGATGCTCTGCCAATCATCATCAAAGGCATCATCAAACCAACGGCCCAAAGCGCTGCGCAAAGGCAGTGGCAAATAGGTCAGCTTACTGTCAATCTGGCACAGGCCCGGCTCTGGCTCGGATATAGTGATATCCATGATCGAGGCTTCGGTGCTGGCGCCAATATCGCGCTCGATAAAATAGCGGCAATGTTTGTTCGGCTCATGCTCTAAGATGGTCACCGTCACTTCCTCAGGCATTGCATCGGAATTGCGGTAGCGCAAATAGATGGTCTCATGGTCATCTGGGTCATTGTCAAAATCAACCAATGTGCCAGTCCAGTGATCATCAGGGTGCGACGCGCCGGGGATCAACCTAGGCCAAAGCGTTTGGATATTGCCCGCAACTTTGGCGCTGCGCTGGCTCGACATGGTGACCAAGAGCGGCATGAACCGGCCCGGCTGCATGGCAAAGAACTTATGCGCAAGTGCAGTGAATAAGATCAGCGACGAGGCGAAGAGCGGCTCGGATAGCGGTAGCAAGGCGGCGACAGGGGCTGCGAGGCCAAAGGATTCTATCCAGCGCCGATGTGGCAGGGCGAACATGACAATCAGCCCGCCAGTCAGCAGGGCCAAAATCCCTGCAGCGGCAGGCATGGGGCCGGGGCCTGCCACCAGCGTCGTGCAAAGCATTGCACTGCACGTGGCAAAATATATCCGACGGCGGTGTTGAATTAGACGATTAAGCATAGCCTCATCTTCCATCTTGTTTGTCCAAAGCGGCCTCGATGCAGGGGCGAGAGTATCGCTAAAATTGCGTGAAACCGACATGATCACCTCAATGGTTAACCGCCCATTGCGGCGGCGACGCGGCGGCGAATAGGCAAGCAAGGGGCAATTTGCCGGACTTCGCCCTTGCGGCAGCGGCATTGGCCGGGCATTCTGCGAACAAAGTGGGACGGTTGTAATTGGCGCGCAGACGCCCCAACTAAATATCCCTGACAGGAGATGATCCATGTGCTGCCAAATTGGGGCCGTGATTGTCTTGCCAAAAAGAAGGAACCGAGCATGGACGATCACCAGAGCCAATCCTACCCCGTATTGCCATTGCGCGATATTGTTGTTTTCCCACATATGATTGTGCCGCTTTTCGTGGGACGCGAAAAATCAGTGCGGGCCCTAGAAGATGTTATGGCCGATGATAAGCAGATCTTGCTATCGAGCCAGATTGACCCCGGCCAAGACGAGCCTGAGCAAGACGGTATCTACCGCTGCGGCGTGTTGGCCAATGTTTTGCAGCTGCTCAAATTGCCCGACGGCACTGTAAAAGTGCTTGTCGAAGGGAAGAGCCGGGTGCGGATTACCGAATTTGTTGAGAATGAAAACTTCTTTGAGGCATATGCAATGCCTTTAGAAGAGATCGAGGGCGACCGCGTTGAGACCACCGCTTTGGTCAACTCAGTCAGCCAAGAGTTTGAGCGCTACGCCAAGATCAAGAAGAACATCCCCGAAGAGGCGCTGGCCGCCGTGACCGAGACCGATGAGCCGGCCAAACTGGCCGATCTGGTTGCCGGACATTTGGGGATTGAAGTTGAGCAAAAGCAAGATCTGCTGGAGACGCTGCCAATTGCGGAGCGGCTGGAGAAGATCTTTGGCCTGATGCAGGGCGAGCTGAGCGTGCTGCAGGTTGAGAAGAAGATCAAAACCCGGGTCAAGAGCCAGATGGAGCGCACCCAGCGCGAATATTATCTGAACGAGCAGATGAAGGCGATACAGAAAGAGCTGGGCGACGGCGAAGACGGCGCTGGCGAAATGGCCGAGTTGGAGGCCAAGATTGCCGAGACCAAGCTGTCAAAAGAAGCCCGCGAAAAGGTTGAAGGCGAGCTTAAGAAGCTCAAGAATATGAGCCCGATGAGCGCTGAGGCGACTGTCGTGCGCAACTATCTTGACTGGATCCTGGGCGTGCCATGGGGCAAAAAAAGCCGGGTCAAGAAAGACCTCGCAGCGGCGCAAAAGGTTTTGGACAACGACCATTACGGGCTTGAGAAGGTCAAAGAACGGATCGTTGAATATCTGGCCGTGCAAAGCCGCTCAGCCAAACTGAAAGGCCCAATCTTGTGCCTTGTTGGCCCGCCCGGTGTTGGTAAAACCTCGCTCGGAAAATCTGTGGCTAAAGCCACGGGACGCGAGTTTATTCGCATCAGCCTTGGCGGTGTGCGTGACGAGAGCGAGATACGGGGCCACCGGCGGACGTATATTGGCTCTATGCCCGGCAAGATCATTCAGGCGCTGAAAAAAGCCAAGACCACCAACCCGCTGATCCTTCTCGATGAGATTGATAAGATGGGTCAGGATTTCCGCGGTGATCCGGCCAGTGCCATGCTTGAAGTGCTTGACCCTGAGCAGAACTCGACCTTTGTCGACCATTATCTGGAGGTCGAATATGACCTCTCGGATGTCATGTTCCTGACCACGGCCAACACCTATAATATGCCTGGGCCTTTGCTTGACCGGATGGAGATCATTCCGCTTTCTGGCTATACCGAGGATGAAAAGCTTGAGATTGCGCGC
>JAESRD010000358.1 GCA_016764835.1 Paracoccaceae bacterium
GACATCAATAAGGGCTTTGATCTGATGCATGCGGGCGAAAGCATTCGCTCTGTGGTTTTGTACTAAAACTTGGGCGGGCCGCTTGGCCCGCCGCCGCGCTGGTAAACAGCCAAACTTTGGTCCTATTGTTGCGGTACCGGTTAAGAAGTCGCGCCTATTTTGGTGCATTTCTTAACCGAGGCTGCCCCAGTATTTCCTATGGCTGATTTACCTATTGCCGTCCTGATCGACGCTGAGAATATTCCCAGCAGATATGCCGATGATATCATGCGCATCGCAAAGACGAACGGTGACCCTATAATTCGGCGCTGCTATGGCGACTTTACCAACCGCAACCTCAAAGGTTGGGTCGATGCCGCGCCCCAGCACAGCATGAACCTTCACCTTACCGTGCCCGTTACCGCTCAGAAAAACGTGGCCGATATCGCGCTGGTGATTGATGCTATGGACCTGCTCTATAGCCGCCAAGTGCGCGGCTTTGTTCTGGCCACGTCCGATAGTGATTTCTCGCGGCTGGCCAGCAGGTTGCGCGAGGCTGGTCTGCCGGTCTGCGGTATTGGCGAGGCCAAAGCAAACGCGGCTTTTCGTGCCGCTTGCGGGCGGTTTGTTGAGCTAAACAACAAGGTTCCAGCACAACCTTGCCTGATTACGGCCCCCGTAGCACCGCCTGCAATAGCCCAAAGCAAAATGCCCAAAAGCGCCAGCTCTTTGGTCGATGCCGCGCTCAAAGGCATGAAGCAAGAAAATAACTGGTATAGTCTGGCCGAACTTGGGATGAAAATCCGGCGGGTGCATCCGAAATTCAAACCATCGACCTACGGCAAAGCAACGCTCAGCGGCTTGCTCGACCAAATGGAGGGCTACGAGCTACGCACAGCACAAAACGCTGGCGCATTATTTCGCCCGGCACAGCACAAGTAACCCCTTGGCCTCTCACACCCTTTGCCGCAAACTGCGCCAAAGGAGCCCCCCATGCCAACCCATCTCCCCCTCACCGGCCAACTCGCCCTTGTCACCGGCGGCGCACGCGGCCTTGGCGCGGGCATCGCCACACGCCTCGCCGCCGACGGCGCAAAAGTTGTGCTGTGGGACCGCAGTTTTGACACGCCCGATGATGCAAACCAAATGCTGGTTGATATCACTGATGAGACACAGGTCGCCAGAGCCGCCGCCCGGCTGATTGCCCAGCATGGCACCCCGTCAATCATTGTTAACAATGCCGGGATTAACGGCCCCGTTGGCCCGGTCGAAGACATGGACTTCGCCGATTGGCGCCGCATCATGTCGGTCAATCTCGACGGTGTATTTCTGGTTTGCCGCGCCTTTACCAAGCCAATGCGCACCGCAGGCTATGGCCGAATTATCAACATTGCTTCTATCGCAGGCAAAGAGGGTGTGCCGGGGATCGCTGGCTATGCGGCGTCAAAATCCGGCGTCATTGGGCTGACCAAATCATTGGCCCGCGAGCTGATAGAGACCGGCATCACGGTTAACGCCATTGCCCCAGCCATTGTCGAAACCCCGCTTTTTGCCCAAATGACGCCGGAGCATATTGCCGCCAGCAAAGCCAAAATCCCAATGGGCCGGTTTTTGCAAATCCACGAAGTCGCGGCGATGGTGGCCTTTGTCGCCGGGCCAGATTGCAGCTTTACCACCGGCTTTACGTTCGACCTAACCGGCGGACGCGCCGATTACTAAGTGCCGTAGCAGGCGAGAAACATCTCGACAGCGCCGGTGATCACCCGTTGTTTCTCTGCCGGGGCAATCGCCTTTTCCGCGTTGAATATCACCCGTTCCAACAGGTTGGCCTTGCACAAGACCTGAAACTGCTCGGCCGCCAGCTCAAGATCATCAATCTTCAGCTCACCGCGCGCAATCGCGGACTCGAACATAGCAATCAGCGGTGCGCGCACAACAACCAAACCGGTCTGGTAAAAGCTGCGGCCAATTTCAGGGAACCGCTCAGCTTCGGCCATGCAGATGCGAAACACCCGCTGGCCAAAATCCGTATCAATGAAGTTGACCATCTGTTCACCGGCCTGATGCAGCAGCTCCCGCAGCGGCGCTGTCATATCAATGCTCTGCAAAGCCCGCGCGCCCTGCTGGCTACATTCAAGCTGAAGCACCTCGATAAACAGGCTGCGTTTGTCTGGGAAGTACGAATATATCGTGGCTTTTGAAACATTTGCCGCGCGGGCAATGTCATCGACATTCGCCGCCTCAAACCCGTCGGCAAGGAAAACCTCGCGCGCGCCCGCCATGACCTGCTCAAACTTGCGGCCGCGTTTTATCGGGTCTTTGGCGGTTGGCTCGGCCACGGCAGCGCTCCTCTATACCGCGGTGATAGACCACCCAGTTCAGCATCGGCAAGCTTATTGCGCCCATATGACGCTGGCTGTCTGCTTGCATTTAGCAACTTTGCATCATAATTTAGAATCATTCTAAACAACAGGTGCCGCCATGATCCCCGCCTTTACCCACCGCCGCCGCTTTCGCGATCTGTCAGAACAAGAAGTGCTGGCATTGGCGATCGCATCTGAGGAAGACGATGCCCGTATCTACCGCAACTTTGCCGCCCGCCTGCATGATGATTACCAAGCATCGGCAGCAATATTTGAGGGCATGGCGGCAGAGGAGGACAGCCACCGCCAGCAACTGATTGACCTGCACAAAACCCGCTTTGGCACCACCATCCCGCTTATTCGGCGCGAACATGTGTCGGGCTATTATAGCCGCAGCCCGGTCTGGCTGATCGAGACGCTGACGCTGGAGCGGATGCGCGACGAGGCAGCCCAAATGGAGCATGCCGCTGAGCAGTTCTACACCCGCGCCGCCGCCGCCACCCAAGACGCAGATACCCGCAAGCTGCTCGGCGATTTGGCCGCCGCCGAAGCCAGCCATGAGCAAACCGCGCTGCAGCTCACCGATGCCAACCTCAACCCCGATGCCCGCGCCACCGAACGCGACACTGCCAACCGCCAGTTTGTGCTAACATGGGTGCAGCCGGGGCTTTCGGGGCTGATGGACGGCTCGGTCTCGACCCTCGCGCCAATCTTCGCCGTGGCCTTTGCCACCCATTCCAGCCACACGACCTTTTTGGTCGGACTGGCCGCCAGCCTTGGCGCGGGCATCTCCATGGGCTTTACCGAAGCCGCCTCAGATGATGGCGCAATATCAGGCCGCGGCTCACCGATAAAACGCGGTTTTGCCGCCGGGATCATGACAGCCCTTGGCGGGCTGGGCCATGCTTTGCCCTATTTGATTACTGACTTCTGGACGGCGACGATAATCGCCTTCATTGTCGTCTTCGTGGAGCTATGGGCCATTGCCTGGATACAGAACCGCTACATGCAAACACCGATCGTCAAAGCGGTGTTTCAGGTGGTTTTGGGCGGGGCGCTGGTCTTTGCCACAGGTGCAATAATCGGCAGCGGCTAGGGGGCCATATGTATAGCAAAGGCGAAGTCAAATATCAGGCATTGGCGCTGCCAGACCGGGTGCAGCTTGCGCCCGACGCGTCGCTAAAAGCCGCGCAAGACTTTCGCGACTATATGAAGCGCCGCCATTCTGTGCGCGATTATGACCCTGATATTGCGGTTTCTGCCGAGGTGATTACCGCCTGTATTGCCGCCGCTGGCTCTGCGCCTTCGGGGGCCAACCACCAGCCATGGCACTTCGCCGCTATTCAAGACCCGGCCATGAAGGCGCGCATTCGGGCCGCCGCCGAAGAAGAAGAGCAGCTGTTCTACGCGGGCGGCGGCGGCGAAGAATGGCTGGCCGCGCTCGAACCTATCGGCACCGGGGTCGAAAAACCGCACCTGACCAAGGCCCCATGGCTGATCGTCATTTTCGCCCAGCGCTGGGGCATGACCACCGATGGCGCGCGCTACAAAAACTATTACGTGCCCGAAAGCGTCGGCATTGCCACTGGCATGCTGATCACCGCTTTGCACCATGCCGGGTTGGTTTGCCTCGAGCACACGCCCAACCCGATGAAGTTCTTGCCAGAGCTTTGCGGCAGGCCAGCGAGTGAAAAAGCGGTGATGATCCTACCTATCGGCTACCCCGCAGCCGGGGCGACCGTACCCGAAGTGGCAAAGCGTAAAAAGCCGCTCAGCGAGATTATGACCGTTTTTTAGACGCCCCCGTATTTGTAAACACTCCACTTTCACCAACAGACTGCATGAGCGCGTCAGTAAATTGACGTGTCCCAAAAACATGCACTTGCCATCTTCCGTACATATCATTACTGATTTATCAAATACGTAACATACTGTACGGATATGGAGTCCTCAACATGCGCATCCTCACCCTCCTAGCGATCCTTTCATCAATGCTGCTCAGCGCAGCTATCTTTGGCTTTTTCTATGCGTGGATCTGCTCAACCATGTGGGGGCTAGACGCCGCAGACCCGCGCATTGCCATCCAAGCCATGCAGGCGATGAACGCCTCGGTCCGCAATATGATCTTCGCACCCGCCTTCTTTGGCACGCCCGTGGCCCTGCTGCTGACAGCCGCTTTGTTGCTGGCACAAAGCTACCGCAAAAGTGCGGCCTACTTTGCCATTGGCGGCGCGATATACCTGTGCTTTGGCCTGACCCTGACCATCACCATCAATGTGCCAATGAATGTGACCCTTGGCGCACTGACCGTCCCAACAGATATGATCGCCGCCGAAGAAATCTGGCAGACCTATTCGCCCAAGTGGCAGTTTTGGAACATTGCCCGGACCGTTGCCTCTGGCATTTCGTTTCTGACGGTCACTATCGGGCTTCTGCACCTGCCGCTTTTGCACAGACCGCAGGAAAGTTAAGCCACTCATTCCCCCCGCCCGCCAGCTATGCTAACCCAATCTCATGTGGGCCGTATTTCTCCAAACTTTACCGTTTTTTGCAGTCATTGGCCTCGGCTATGGCGCGGCAAAGGTTGGCTTCTTCCCGCCAATAGCCACCGCCTATCTGACCCGGTTCGTGTTCTACTTCGCCCTGTCGGCAATGTTGCTCAACTTCTCGGTCGGGCTGCGGCTGGGCGACATTTTCTCATGGGGGTTTCTGGCCGCCTACCTGCTCGGCACCAGCGTGGTTTATCTGATCGTCACCGCCATCGCCTTTGCCCGTGGCCACTCCATTGCCGAAACAGCCTTTGAGGCCCAATGCGGCGTCATCGGCAATGTCGGCTTCCTCGGCATTCCCATGCTAACGCTGCTGCTGGGCGAGGCGGCAATTGGCCCGATCATGTTCGTGCTGGCGATAGATCTTATTGTCTTTGGCTCGATCGTGGTGATCCTTGTCACCGGCAGCCGCGACGGCAAAATGAGCCTCGGCGCGCTGCGCAGCATCGGCTTTGGCCTGATCACCAACCCAATGATTGTCTCAATCACCGTCGGCCTGCTTTACTCGGTCAGCGGCCTGCCTTTGCCCACACCTGCGGCCTCGTTTCTGACCATGCTTGGCGCTGCCGCCACCCCCGGCGCGCTGTTTGCCATTGGCGCCAGCTTGGCCGGAAAATCCGCCGAGCGCATGGCCGTTGCCGGCTGGCTGTCACTGACCAAACTGGCACTGCACCCGGCCGCCGTGGCCATTGCCGCGCTTTGGATCTTCGATGTCGAGCCCTATGCGGCCGGGGTGATGATCACCTGTGCCGCGCTGCCCGTGGCTGGCAATGTCTACATTTTAGCGCAGCATTACGGCGTGGCCCCAACGCGGGTTTCGGCCTCGATATTGCTGTCAACAATCGCCGGGATCATCACCATCCCGGCAGTGATTGCACAAGTCACAGGTATTATGCCCTGAGCGGGCTTGGGAGAATGAGATGGAAACTCTAAGCGAAAAGCGCGCCTTTGGTGGCATTCAAGGCGAATATCGCCATGCATCAGCCGCAACCGGCGGCGATATGACTTTTGGTCTGTTCATGCCCACCGCCGCCAAGGCTGGCAAAGTACCGCTCTTGTGGTTCTTGGGCGGGCTGACCTGCACACATGAAAACGCCATGGTCAAAGCGGGCGCACAGCAATGGGCCGAGGAATGCGGCCTGGCACTCGCCTTCCCCGACACATCGCCCCGCGGCGCAGATGTCGCCAATGATGACGCATTCGACCTTGGCCAAGGCGCCGGCTTCTACGTCAACGCCACCCAAGCACCGTGGGCACCACACTTCTCGATGTGGGACTATGTCGGCCATGAACTGCCGGCGCTTATCGGCCAAGAGTTCGGCATCGACATGGACCGCCAAGCCATAACCGGCCACTCAATGGGCGGCCACGGCGCGCTGACCCTCGCCATGGGGCTAAAGGGCCGGTTCCGCTCGGTCTCTGCGTTTTCGCCCATTTGCCAGCCGACCCAGAGCGACTGGGGTTGCAAACAATTCACCGCCTATCTGGGCGATGACCGCGCCACATGGCTGGCCCATGACGCCACCCACCTGATGCAAGCGCAGGGCTTTGACGGCCCCATGCTGGTTGACACGGGCGCGCAAGACGAATGGTCCGCACTGCTCAACACCCAAAGCTTGGCCGATGCCTTTACCGCCCGTGGCCAACAAGGCGCGTTTCGGCTGCAAGAAGGCTATGATCACTCCTATTTCTTCGTCTCAACCTTCCTCGCCGAACATGTGCGGTTCCATGCAGCGGCACTCAAAGCGTGATCTTTGTTGACGCCGATGCCTGCCCGGTGCGGGCCGAGGCCGAACGCGTGGCCCTGCGCCACAAAGTAAAGATGGCCGTGGTGTCAAACGGCGGAATCCGGCCGTCGCAGCACCCGCTGATCGAGAACGTCATTGTCGATGCGGGCCCGGACATTGCCGATATCTGGATCGCCGACCGCGCCGGGCCGGGCGATGTGGTCGTGACCAATGACATACCGCTCGCGGCGCGGGTTATAGAGGGCGGCGCCACGGTGATTAAACCCAATGGCGAACCGCTGACCAGCCGCAACATTGGCGCGGTTTTGGCCACGCGTGACCTGATGACAGATATGCGCGCCGCTGATCCATTTCGTATGGGCGGGGGCAAAGCGTTTTCCAAGGCTGACAGGTCGCGGTTCTTAGACGCATTAGAGCGGGCATTGCGGGCAGCGGCCTTAGTGCAAAAGCAGACAAACAGGAGCGCGTGATGGTAAAAGTTAAAGCGGTAATTTTCGACATCGGCAATGTACTGATCGAATGGCAACCCGAGCGGTTTTATGACCGGGTGATCGGCAAAGACCGCCGCCGCGACCTGTTCGCATCGGTTGATCTGCACCTGATGAATGATCGTGTTGACCGCGGCCAAGACTTTCGCACCTGCGTAATGGCTATGGCCGATGCCGCGCCTGACTGGGCCGATGAAATCCGCATGTGGCACGACCGCTGGATCGAGATGGCAGCCCCGGTGATCGACCATTCGGTGCGTCTGCTGCGGGCCTTGCGCCGGGCTGATGTGCCGGTGCTGGCCCTGTCCAACTTCGGCATTCAAACCTTTGCCATTGCCGAAAGCCAATATCCGTTTCTCGAAGAGTTCGATCAGCGCTATATTTCTGGCCATATGGGCGAAGTGAAACCCGAAGTGCGTATTTACGAGATGCTTGAAGAGCAATGCGGTTTCGCGCCGCAAAGCCTGCTCTTCGCCGATGATCGGGCCGATAATATTTCCGCCGCCACTGCGCGCGGCTGGCAAACGCATCTGTTCACCTCACCTGAAGGTTGGGCCAACCGGCTGGTGGCCGAAGGGCTACTCAGCGCCGGCGACGCCGCATGAACC
>JAESRD010000359.1 GCA_016764835.1 Paracoccaceae bacterium
GGCAAAAGCACAGGCTCTAGCCCGGCCACGCGCGCCCGCCGCAGCACCCGTTCGGCCGCAGGTGAACCCAGCCAGCCGAGAAAGTTCTGCGCGGCTTGGTGCAGATTGCGCCGTGGCAGATAAAGATACAGCGGAAAGGTCAGCGGATAGTCGAGCGTTTTGATATTTCTCATATTCGCCGGATATCGCAGCCCACATTCCTCGGCTATTTCAATGGCTTGTGCATTGCCCGTTATGCCAACAGGCAGCAGGCCAAGCGCGGCAGGATCATCGGCCACACGAGCGGCCAGCGCATCTAGGTCGGCAATATACGTCGCCTGCATAGCAAGTGCGCGGCCTGACTGGCCAAGAAAATTCTGCTCAAAAGCCTGCACCTGCCCCGATTCTGCCCCGCCAAGATAGAGGTGTATCGGTCCGGGCGCGCCGCCCAACTCTTGCCAGTCGGTGATCTCGCCAGCAAAGGCAGCCAAAAGCGCGCTGGTCGAAATTTCGCGGGTTTGTTGGCGCGGCGATACTGCAGGCACCAGCGCATCATAGGCCAAGACCCGCACTTGGCCTGCATGGTCCAGCGCGCCAAAGCCCGCCTCACGCGCCATGCTCAGCTCGGCCGCGTTGAGTGCCCGCGCCGCTAGCGCTATGTCGGCCTCATTGGCCAAAAGATCGCCGATCGCGTCTTGGGTTGTGGTGCTACGCAGCTCAAACCGCAGCAGTCCGGCCCCGCCTTGTGGAGCGCTGAGCAGATAATCAACGCGGCCATTGCCCAGCTCATCGCGCTGCGCGACCAGCCCCGCGTCGCGGGCGTAGCCCTCTATCAGCGCGGGTAAGATCAGCTCAGCCAGTCGCGGCGCACCAGAGGCGCGCAATTGGGCCACATAATGTGCGCCGTCGGGGCAGGCAGCGCCTGTGCAAACAACGGCTGAATAGTCGAGCGTCAGGTCGCCATGCTGCGTGGCAATCCGCAGAAAGGTGCCATCATAGCTGAGAAAATCGCCGGTAATTTGCGCCCCGCCGGTTTGCGGCACAAGCGTAATTTCTTGAGCATAGGCCGCAGAAAACCAAAGCAAAAGTGCAACGCTTACCGCTGCACTTTTGCGCATCACCGTTCGGGCAATGCGATATAGGGGTCGGGATATTTGTGCACTCATCTAGAGGCGAGTGTGAGATCCTCAAGCATATTTGACAACAGCAGAATTTCACCTTTTGCATCGCATCCGGGCAAAGACATGGTCAGATCAACAGCCACTGGCGCTGAGCCCGGCGAAATCTGGATAGTCTGCGCCGCGACCTCTTGGCCGCAATTCGCCAAGCCAATTACGGCTTCCACATTGAGCATCACTGTGCCGTCGCGCTGGCTGACGCCAACGGGGTAGGTGTAGATCTCAGCCAAATAAGCGGTTTGGCCGACATTGCCGCCAAGTGCGACGAGGAAGCCGCCGCGCCCTTCGGTTGCGGCAGATGCGTCACGCGGGGCACCGGCCCAAACATGGCCACGTGCACCATATTGCGCGCCGAACTCAAGCGCATGTATCTGCACACCTGCGCCATCTTCCCATTGCAGAACCGCGCGCTCATAGAGTGCTAGGTCTGGCACGGTGACAACAGCAGCGGCGCTGCCTTGCTCGCCAATATCAGCCAAGAAAACCCCGGTTTCGGCCAAGGCTGGCACGGCGACTTCAATGCGACCTTCAGCGTCTGAAAGCATAGAAAACATCATGCCTTGGTGATGAAACACCACCCGGCTGGCTGGCGCACAAGGGGCCAGCAAAGACAGGGCAACCATAGCCGCCGGCTGCGCCTGCGCGCTCAGCGATATGGTGCAGTCTTGCGGCGAGGACACGCCTGCCAGAGCGTCGCTCATCGGCGAGGTCACAGCATCGCTCAGCGGCATATCAATATCGAGAGCAGCCAGCAGAACCGGCGCTGAAGGCAGCGCAGGCGCAACCGAGAAGCCCGGCAAATCAAGATCGGCAACACTGACTTCCTGGGTCGGCGGCAACCAGGGCTGCGGACCGTCGCCAACGGCAGAAGCTAATGCGGTGTCGGGCAGCCCCATCGCCACATCATCTACCGGCACATCGCCATTAAACCGCGCCGCCAAAGCGTCGCTGTTTTGCATGACAAAGCCAATGCCGAGTGCCACAGAGAACGTGCCCGCAGCGACGAAAATTTGTTTTAATTTGGCCATTAGGCGCTTGCTCCTACCCTAAAGGTTTGGAAGCAATGTCGTAAATAAAGAAGGCCTGCAAAGGGCCACTCTTGGGAGTCTTCGCGGCACGAATGCGGCAAGTTGCCAGACTTGGCCATGTTACTGCCAGATTTGAACCCGGAAAATAGCCGCCCGTTTTTGCCGGGCGGCTATTTGTTTAGGTCAGTATTTGCCGTGGCAATGTTTGAACTTTTTGCCCGAACCGCAAGGGCAGCTATCGTTGCGCGCCGGGTTGCCCCATGTTTTCGGGTCAGCCTCATCAAAACCGTCACGTGGCGCGCCAGCAGCGGCTGCGGCCCCCGGCGTGGGGTTGGCAGCAACCGCTGACACACCGGCAGCAGCAGCCGCGGCTTGGCGCTGTTGCTCAATAACCTGCGCCATCATTGCCTTTTGCTCTTCCTCTGAAAGCGGACGCACGGCGGACAGCTTTTTGGTCACATCGGTGCGCAAGCCATCAAGCAAGTTCTCAAACAGCTGGAAGCTCTCGGTCTTATATTCGTTAAGCGGATCACGCTGCGCATAGGCGCGAAAGCCAACAACAGAGCGCAAATGCTCCAATGTCAGCAAATGCTCACGCCATTTGCCATCAATCGTCTGCAGCAATATCTGCTTTTCAATGTTGCGCATGGCCTCGGCGCCAAAGGCTGCGGCCTTTTCTTCCATCTTCGCGTCGGCCTCATCCTCCAGCCGCTCGCTGATGATTTCATCATCCACGCCTTCTTCATCGGCCCAAGCGACCACTGGCACATCAAGCCCCAGCACGTCTTTAACATCCGCCGCCAGCGCTTCGGTTTCCCACTGGTCGGCATAGCTCTTGGGCGGCATATGCAGCGTCACCAGATCATCGATCACCTGACTGCGCATATCGGCGACGATCTCTGACAGATCATCAGCTTTCATAATCTCAAGCCGCTGCGAAAAGATAACTTTGCGCTGCTCGTTCATCACATCGTCAAACTTCAAAAGCTGTTTGCGAATGTCGAAGTTGCGGCCCTCAACCTTGGCCTGCGCCCGCTCAAGACTTTTGTTAACCCACGGGTGAACGATCGCTTCGCCCTCTTTCATGCCCAGCCCAGACAGAACCTTGTCGAGCCGTTCAGAGCCAAAGATGCGCATCAGGTCATCTTCAAGGCTCAGGAAGAACGATGATTTTCCGGGGTCACCCTGCCGGCCAGAACGGCCACGCAGTTGGTTATCAATCCGCCGGCTTTCATGCCGTTCGGTTGCCAACACAAACAACCCGCCAGCGGCCAACACTTTGACCCGCTCCTCGGCATGCTCGGCTTCGATTTTGGCGCGCACCGCGTCCGGGTCAATAATTCCAGCCTGCTCCA
>JAESRD010000030.1 GCA_016764835.1 Paracoccaceae bacterium
GGCGCGGTGGCCGCCCATTGCCCGGTGCGCGGCCACCGCGCCCGTCAAAGCCTCTGCGCTTAGCGCAGAAACCCCATCGCAAATGTTGGGCTCAGCATGTTTTGCGCAAGAAACTCATCGAGCGCTGCTTGCTCAGGTTGCTCGTCTGTCTGGGTCTCGCCCGCGGCAAGGCCACCGGTGATAAACAGACTGTCAATGTCTTCGCCCATCGCACCCTGAATATCTGTGCGAATACCGTCGCCAATACCAATGATACGCGGGTTGCCCGGCACGTCGCCCAGCTCGGCCAAACGGCGGCGCGCAAGGTCGTAAATTGGCGGATGCGGCTTGCCAAAGTACAGGCTGGTGCCGCCCATTTTGGTATAAAGCTGGGCCACAGCGCCGGCGCACCATTCGCGGGTTTCGCCGCGATCAACCACAATATCGGGGTTGGCGCAGAGCAGCTTTAGGCCCTTTTGTTTGGCATAAAGCAGCTGCGGGCGCAGATCATCTGGGTCGGCAAATGCATCAAACGGACCGGTACAAATAATGCCTTCTGCTTCTTCCAGCGATACGATGCTGATGTCCACCGGGTCGGTGATCAGCGCCAAAGGTTCAAAGAAGCTATTGTCGTTGTTCTCACCGATGAAGAAGACTTTTTTGCCGACAATACCGCGAAACATTGCTGCACGGGCGCTGTCGCCAGAGCTGGCGATAACGTCCCATGCATCATTTGGTACGCCCATTTGGCTTATCTGTTCTTCAACAGAGCGGCGCGGGCGCGGTGAGTTGGTGAGCAACACCACCTTGCCGCCACGGGCACGAAAGCTGCGCATGGCGCGCACAGCCTGTTGGTAGGCGGTCAGTCCGTTATGCATGCAGCCCCAAAGATCGACGAAAGCCGCGTCATAGCGTTCGGCGACATCGTCGAAGCTTTGGATGATCTGTGTCATAGTGTTCAGACTTTCAGCGCTGGGATGATTTGTTTTTTGCGGCTCATGACGCCGGGTAGAACAACCATATCGCCGGTTACCGTAGCCGCAAAGCTCTTTTCGGCCAGTGATTTGACGGCGGCGTTCGGCACCAGCAATGTGGCTTCTTCCTTGAGAATGTCGATGACGAACAGCAAGACCTGATCGACGCCGTCTTCAGAGGCCACGGTTTTCATTGTCTCCATCAGGCTGTCTTTACGGTCGAGCACAATGTCGGGGGCTGTGGTCTCCAGCACGGAGACCCGGAACTTGGTGCTCTCGACAGTGTATTCTTTGGAATCCATCCTCAGCAGCTCGGCGTCTGAGAACGCAGAGACATCGGATTTGGCGGCGAACATCTCGGCGGCATAATCGGCAATCGACAGGCCGAGATCAGCGGCAAGGCTCTCGGCCAGCGCTTTGTCTGTGGGCGTGGTTGTCGGGCTGCGAAACTCCAGCGTGTCGGAGATGATGCATGACAGCATCAGGCCCTTGATCGCTTCTGGCATATCTGCGGCGGCGTCGCCCATCAGATCATGCATGATCGTGGCGGTGCAGGCCAGCGGGCGGATGGTGATGTCGATAGGGCCTTTGGTCTCCAGCCCACCAACCAGCTTATGGTGGTCGATGATCGCGGTCACGTCGGCGGCGTTAATCGAGGGCGGCAATTCGGCCGGGTTGTTGGTGTCAACAATCACAACGGGCTGATCGGCGGCGACATCTTCGATGATCGCGGGCAGATCAAAGCCCCAGCGCTGCGCGACAAACAGGGCCTCGGTGTTGGGCTGGCCCAGCAGGCGGGCTTCGGCGGGGGTGCCGGTTTGGCTCATGTGCCAGGCCCAGATAAGGGCGGAGCCGGTTGCATCAGTGTCAGGTGATTTGTGGCCAAATACGAGCGTGGTCATTTTGGAGGGTCCCTTCTGGGTCGCGGTTTCGCGGGCGTTATAGGGCGCGCAGCAGGGGCTGTCACGCTCGGATTATGTCTCGCTTGTGTGGCGGGCCTTGCCCGGCCCGCTTGGCCGCAGGTCAATGTGCTAGAGCCAGCGCCAAACTGGCTTGGTGTCTCGTCGGCTGAGCCGTTGCCACCGGGCGCAGCTCTGACCGGCTGAGCAGGGGGCGGGCGCGCTGCATGGGCTGTGTGGCAAGCCGCAACGTCGCGCCGATTTCTGAGTGCGCGGCAAGCCCGCCGGGGCCAGCAAAGAAGCTCTCGGCCCAAACATGGTCAACGCGGATGATTTCATGCCGATCAAACAGCAGGTGGAAATAATGCACTGGCAGACGGCCGCCGGTGCGCATCTGTGCGCGATTGAGCACTTCGGTAATATGGCGCGCGCGGATCAGTGCATTGGCGCGGCCGATCACGCCGCGCAGCCCGCCGCCACAGGACAAAAATGCATGTTGGCGCGACACCAGCATTTTACGGCTCGGCCGCCCCGGAGCCAGCGTGCCTTGGGCGATAAATACAGGGCGCAGCGCCGGGTGGCGGGCCATATCAAGCGGCTGGACCGGATTATGCACAATCTGGCGCAATATCTACGGCCCGTGGTCGAGCGTTTGCACGCATCCACCTGCTTGCAAGGTTTCTATGACGTGCCAGCCATCGGCGCAGAGCGCCTTGCACCCGGCGATAAAACAGGCCGGCGCGGTGCTGTTGACCGGGGGTGTATAGGTGGCGTCGCCCACCAGACGGGCGCGAATATCGGCCTCGGTAAAGCCATCAGAAAAGTAAAAGGTGAAATCGAGCACAACGGTTTCGCCGGTGGCCACGATTGCTATTTCCCAGGTTTGAGTGGCGGTTTTGACCACCACAATATCGGCTGGATCGGTGGGATCATAAGCGCCAACAAAGACATAGTCTTCGACCGGGCTCCAGCCGGTTACCGTGTCATTACCAGAGCCATCATCAAGCACGACATAGCTGGTGCCAGCGCAATAGCCGTTCAGGGCTACCTGGCTCATGATAATGGTGGTTTCTGATATGCGATCTGGTCAGCCTAACCCGGCTCTATCTGCCAGCCGCGCGCAGAAAGCAGCGCCAAAAGCCCGCTACGGCCCGGCAAATGCGCTGCGCCCACAGCAACAAAGAGCTTCGGGTTCTGGGCCGCGGCGGTCTCGATCACTGACACCCAGTTTGCATTGCGGTCGGTCAGCAGCAGCGTTTCGCTAAACTGGTAAAGCTGCTGGGCGCGGGCGCGGTCCATGCCGGGCGCATAATCGGCAAACAGCCGCGAAAGGGCGGTCATTTCGCCGAGGTTTTCGGCAAAATAGGCGTCGAGCAACGCCACGAACATCTCAGCCTGAATGTCGGGCGGTTGCAGGCTAAGTTGCAACAACCCGGCTTGCTGTTCGAGCGATATATCTTCGACGGCGGTGAGCAACATATCCCATGGTTCAAGTGCGGCTTGCGGCACTTGGTTGCGGGCGGCATCGTCCATTAGCATATGGTCAAGCCCGGCAGCGCCTGAGACCAGGTCACCCATGGCGCAGGGCGGCGCAGACAAAGCCATGACCAGCAGCCAAGGCTGAAACTTGGCCAGCAGCGGCACGGCCAGCCCGCGGGCACGGGCGGCGGCGACCACGGCCTGCCATGTCTCGCCGTCCAGCAGCTCGGGCAGGGTTGTCTGCATCAGCATCATCCGTTCAGGCGCGGCGGCGGCGGCGATATTTAGGCTAGCAGTTTGCGCAGGCGTCAGCCGGTCACGCAGGCTGGGGCCACCGCAGCGGGCGCTGGCAGTGCTGCCGATCAGCAACAAGACACAGACAAGACGGATCATCGGCATATTCCTTTGCTGTGTTTGTCTCAAGATAGGCAGGTGCAGGCGGGGCCTCAACCGGCGCGGGCGGGTCGCGGCCCAAA
>JAESRD010000031.1 GCA_016764835.1 Paracoccaceae bacterium
ATTAGCACTGTGTTAGAGCCGATTGTGCCGGAGTTTTGCTTGCCAAAGGCCATCGCCTCGCCGGTCAGGGCCACGATGTCAGCCATTGTGCCGGTGGTTGCATCATCAGATGCCACGACAAACTGCTCAACATTTTGCCACAACATGGTGACCGAGCGCAGGCTTTCTTGCGGGCCAACTTCGGCCAAGGGGCCGGTGCCAGAGGCGGCGTAGAAGCCATATAGCCCCTGCATAATGCCAAACTGGGCTTCGCCTTCGCGCAGCAGCCGCACGTTTTCGCCAGAGCCCGCCGAGGAGATGGCCGACATGCCAATCCCTTGGCTTGGCTCAAGCTTGACCTTGACCAATGTCGCAAGCGCTACGCCAACGGGGTAATAGGTGCCGCCGGTTGAGGCGGTGGCCAAAATGTAGCTGGCCTCTTCGGCTTGCACGGCCGGGGCCAAGCCCGCTGTCATGGCGACAGCCGCGGCGAGCGCAAATGATTTGTTTATGAATTTCACTTTGTTTCCTCCCAGAACCGGGCCTTTGGCCCGTTGGCAAACAGACTAGCGGCTGACGTAAGGAAAGCAATTTGGAAATTTTGTGGCGCATGTCGGCAAGCGTTAAGCGCCTGCCGACATGAAGTTTTTAGTTTAAAACGGGCTGTCAGGATAGTAGAAGTCAGCCGCGTTTTCTTGGGTGATCAGCACAGAGCCGATAACGAATGTGCCAGATACCGGCGCATTTGAGACCATACCAACGGCTGTCATCTCAATCGCCGTGGCGATCATCGCTGGCGGATAGGTCACGTTAGCCGGGACCATTGTGTCGCCGTCACGGGTGCGCGCGATCATCTCTTTCATGCCAGCACCGCCAAGGACGAACTGGATGTCAGTCCGGCCAGCCGCTTCAATCGCTGCCAGAACACCGATGGCCATGTCATCATCAGAGGCCCAAACCGCATCAAGATGCTCATGCTTGGACAGGAAATCCTGCATCACATTGAAGCTGTCATCACGGTTCCAATTGCCGTGCTCCATGTCAACAATCTCAATGCCAGAGCCTGCGATAGCCGCTTCAAAACCAGCAACACGCTCATTGTCGATGGTTGTGGGGATGCCGCGGAAAGCCACGATCTTGCCGCCATCAGGCATGGCTGACACCATATATTCGCCCGAAACCCGGCCAAAGCCGGAATTGTCACCGGCAACATAAAGGTCTTCGATGCCCGCAACCGACAGGCCACGGTCAACGACCGTGATCCAGACGCCGCTATCTGCAACAGCCATAACTGGGCCGGTCAGTGGCTCAGACTCGAACGGCAGCACGACAAGCGCAGAGATGCCGCGCGTGGCGACCATATCTTCGATATCATTGACCTGCTTTGCCGGGTCGGATGCCGTAGCCAGAACAAAGTCCAGTTGCGGATATGCAGCTTCCAAACGATCAACAGTTTCCTGCGCATGAAAGTTCATGCCGCCAGCCCAACCATGGGTCGCTGCTGGGATCGAGACGCCGATCACGATTGTATCTTGGGCCATAACGGGTGCGGCGAGCACCGACAGGCCGACAATAGCGGCGCGTGTTAAGTTCTTCATGGGTTTCCTCCCTATCCATGAAATGACAGCGGTTTTGGTTTTAGCCATCCGCCTTCTTTTCGCGCTGTAAGATAACAGCGAGAATGATGATAACCCCTTGAATTGCCCCGTTAAGATAGGGGCTAACACCGTCAGTGAGGTTCAATATATTGTCGATCAGGCTCAATATCAGCACGCCAACCACGGTGCCCCAAACTCGGCCATAGCCGCCTTTGAGCATGGTGCCACCAATGATCACGGCGGCAATGGCTTCAAGCTCCCAAAGCACACCGGTGGACGACGAGGCCGAGCCGAGGCGCGGCACATACATGATGGTGGCGACGCCGACGAGCATGCCGAGCAAAATATACGTCAGAATGCGGATTTTGTTGACGTTAACCGAGGAGTAGCGCGCGACTTGGTCATTGCTGCCAATCGCGGCGCAGTAGCGGCCAAAGGCGGTGCGGCGCATGACGATTTCACCAATAATCGCCACGAGCGCGAACATGATGATCGGCCAAGAGACGCCAAATACGCCTTCGTAATAAACCGGGCGGTAGGTGGTGCGCAGGCCAAAGTCGAGGCTGAGCGTGCCGCCATCGGCCAGCCAAGTGACAAGCGAGCGGTAGATGCCCATGGTGCCAAGGGTGACGATAAAGGCTTCGATACGCATGGTCGTGATCAGGAATCCGTTGACAAAACCCGCGCCAAGCCCGGCGATAAGGGCTGTGATCATGCCGACCAATATGATCGGGATGCCGTTGCCCATGCTCGGCAACAACCCGTTCATGACCAAGATCATCAGTCCGGCAATGAAGGCTGCCATGGAGCCAACAGACAGGTCTAGCCCGCCAGAGGTGATGACAAATGTCATGCCAACGGCGATGATACCAATGAAGGCAGAGCGCGATAACACGTTGGAAATATTGGCAGAACCAAGGAAGTTGCTGTTCATCAGCGCGCCAGCCAGCAGCAGCACACCAAGGGCGAGCAGGGGGCCGAGAACCTGTAGGTTGATCCGAAATTTTCCGGTATTTGCCTCGCTCATGCGGCGGCTCCTTTGCCTGTTTGTGCGGCCAGCCCCATGGCCAGCCGCACGATATTATCCTCGGTCATCTCGTCGCCGGACACTTCGCCCACAAGCGCGCCGGAGCGCATGACCAAGACCCGGTCAGATATCCCGATCACTTCGGGCATCTCAGAAGATATGACGATGACGGATTTGCCAGCACCCGCCAGCGCATGGATCAGCTCGTAAATCTGCTGCTTGGTGCCAATGTCGATGCCGCGTGTCGGTTCATCAATGATAATGATCTGCGGATCGGCCAACATAGTCTTTGCGATCAGTAGCTTTTGCTGGTTGCCGCCGGACAGGTTGACCACCTTGACCCGGCGCGACGGCGCACGGATGTCGAACTCTTTGATCGCCGCATCAAGCGCGCGCTCTTCGGCTGGTTTGTCGAGCAATATGTGCGAGAAATTCGGCAGGCTTTGCAGTGTTAGGTTCTCTTTGAGCCCCATATTCAGCAGCAAGCCACGGGTCTTGCGGTCTTCTGTCAAATAACAAATCCCAAGATCCTGGGCTTGTCTGGGGCTGTTAATCGCCACGGTTTTACCATTAACCGCAATGTGTCCGGCAGAGCGGCGCAACCCTATCAGCCCTTCCATCAACTCGGTTCGCCCTGAGCCGATCAGCCCTGACACGCCCAATATCTCGCCCTTATGCAGCGTGAAGTTAATGTTTTGCGCATGGCCCGGCACCGAAAAATCTGTCACTTCCAGCGCCTTCTTCGAGCTGAAAGCGCCCTTGCGCACAGGGTAGAGCGACGACATTTCACGGCCAACCATGGCCTCAGCCATCTGGTCTTCGCTAAAATCAGAGGTCGGGCCGGAGGCCACAACCCGGCCATCACGCATGATGGTGATCTTGTCAGATATCCGCTTCACCTCGTCGAGTTTATGCGAGGTAAACAGCAAAGCCGTGCCCTCAGCTTTGAGCCGCTCGACCTGTTCAAACAGGATTTCGGCCTCGCGGTTGGTCAGCACCGCCGTCGGCTCATCCATGATCAATACTTGGGCTTTGCGGCCCAGTGCTTTGGCGATCTCGACCATCTGTTTATCGGGGTTTGATATATCTTTGACCCGCGCCGCCGGGTCCAGATTGCTGTGCAATCGCTCAAGCAGGGCCAATGCTCCGGCGCGCATGGCGGCTTTATCAAGAAACAAGCCGCGCCGTAACTCTTTGCCCAGAAAGATGTTTTCTTCGACCGTTAGGTCTTCGGCAAGGTTAAATTCTTGGTGGATCAACACAATGCCCGCTGCCTCGGCCGCCTGCGACGAGGCAAAGCTTGCCACGGCGCCATTGAGGAAAATATCGCCAGACGAGGGCGGCAAATAGCCAGACATGATCTTCATTGTGGTTGATTTGCCAGCGCCATTTTCGCCGATCAGCGCATGTACTTCGCCGGTGTGCAGCTCAATATTAGTGTCAAACAGCACCTGTACTGGCCCAAAGAGCCGGTTAATGCCGCGCAGACTAAGAATTGGCGCTGATTTCACAGCAAGACAAGAACTTTTTGTGGTCCGTTTCGCATGGATTCTCCCCTGATAGGTCTGCTGATTGGCAGGCCCATTACGAGAATATTATCGTTATTGCGATGATTCACAACCAATTCATGACGCCGGGGCAGCTTGCCGGGTTTGGGCGGCGCAAAAAATACGCGTTATGGCGGCGCATATGCCAATGGCGCGGCGGCGATTTATATTCTAGTATATCTGTGTGGGTGATGCTGGTTGAATTACTGCGCAAGTTCCCGCAATTTCCAAAAATGGGGCTGCAAAGCTTGTTGAACAAGAATTGTCGGCTAGTATGGTAATTGCAATGGGTCCGGCTTTGCCGCAAGGGATGCGGCAACCGAACAGGCGAGGGGGCAGTGATGGCACGTAAACCATTTACCGGATTTGACGGCATGGAGCCTTTGGACAGGACCTTGCCGATTGGCCGCCAGATTTATCACCGGTTGCGCAACGGTATTGTCAGCGGCGAGCTGGCGCCGGGTATCCGCGTTTCAGAAGCGGTGGTTGCCGATTCTATGCAGGTGAGCCGTCAGCCGGTGCGCGAGACGTTTATTAAACTGGCCGAAGAGGGCCTGCTTGAGATCATGCCGCAACGGGGGACGTTTGTTCCTAAGATTTCGGTCAAACAGGTGACCACAGCGCAGTTTGTGCGCGAGGCGATTGAGGCCGATATTACCAAGTTAGCAGCTGAGCGTTTCACCGCTGCGCAAATCGCCGAGCTGCGGGTGCAATTGAGTGACCAAGAGGCCTGTATTGGCGGCCGGGTTGAGCGGTTTATTACCCTTGATGACCAGTTTCACCGCTCACTCGCCGCTTGGATTGATATGGGCCAAGCTTGGGATGTGATTGAGACGCTCAAGGCGCAATTTGACCGGGTGCGGTTCCTGTCGATCCAAAAATATCCGGTAGGTGCGCTGGTGCAGCAGCACCGCCGGGTGGTGGACGCGATTGAGGCCGGGGATAGCGCATTGGCGGCGCAAGCAATGCGCGAGCATCTGCGCACGGTGCTGACAGATTTGCCCAAAATCGCCGCTGAGCGACCAGAGTTGTTTGACTAAGCGTTGCGGTCCCAGACCCAGCCGATTGCATCAAAAACGCCGCGATAGTGACCGGCAAGTTGGCGCAGCTGAGCGCCATTTATCTGGTCTGCCTGCGCCCACCCCATAACGGCAATGCCCAAAATGCGCGGCGCAATGAGCGGCTGCATCTGCACGTCTTGGGTGGTGAACTCTGCCCAATATGCGCCTTGCACTCCGATAATATTATTTGCAAAATCAGCGGCTTGCGGTGGAACTGGCTCCCAGTTGATCACCTCTTCCAACTGAAACGTTGCCGCCCAGCTGGCGCCCCAATCCTCAGTGCTCTGGCTGGTGGCCATCTCCAAATACATGTTTTGGGCTGGGCACATGACGACGTCATAGCCGCGTTTGGCGGCGGCAAAGCCGGGGGCGGCACCGGTCCATGAAAACAGTATGGCATTGTTGGAAATTCCGCCGCCGCAGCCCTTAGCGGCCTCTTCCCAAGCGCCGCAGCGTATGCCGCGTTTTGCCAGCCGCGTGGCCAGCCGCGCTAGTGTCCAGCCAAGCAGATCGTCTGGTGTTTTTAGACCGTATTGCGCCATCAGGCTTGCGGCTTTGGCTGAGCCTGCCCATGTTTTGGGCGGCAGTTCGTCGCCACCCAAATGAATAATACCGAAGGGAAACATCGCGCTGATCTCGTCAGAAATATCATGCCAAAGCGCCCAAACTTCCGGCAAAGCCGGGTTAAGCACATTTTGCGTGTAGCCTTGGATGCTGACCTCGCAGCCAGTATCATCGGGGTCGCGCAGACCGGGCCGGGCGCGGGCCAGAGCGGCGCTATGGGCGGGAATTTCGATCTCTGGCATGATTTCGATATTGAGCGTTTTTGCATGGGCAATTAGCCTCGCAACATCGGCCTTACTATACGTGCCACCGGCGCTGATACCGCCGCCAAACACCCCCGGCATCAGCTCACCTTCGCCGCGAAACCCAGTGTGTTTGGCCAGATCGGGGGCGCAGTCCAGCTCGAGCCGAAACGCCTCATCATCGGCAAAATGCCAGTGAAACCGGTTGAGTTTTAGCAGGGCCATCAGGTCGAGCAGCTGCGTGATGCTTTGGGGGGCAAAGAAGTGGCGGGCGCAGTCGAGATGCTGGCCGCGCCAGCCAAAACGGGGCTGATCAGTGAGCGTGCCGCAGGGCAGGTTTCCATCATGTGTTTGGCGAAGGGTCAGCAGGGTTATGCCCGCATAAAACAGCCCGGCGCGTCGCGAGGCCGAGATTTCAATGCCGTCGGGGTTGATCTGGATTTGGTAGGCTTCGTCGGTAAAGTTTGGGTCGATATGAAGGCGCAGCTTGGTGCCGGTTTTGCCCAGAAGCGGGCCAAGGCCGCTGCGTTTTCCTAGCGCATCAACGGCGCGCAGTGGCTCACTACCATTGGCTAAAAGATCGAGCTTGACCGTGCCAATGCTGGGCTGCCAACCCGTTGGCTGCGGCACGATCCGCAGGCCGTCAAATGCCGAGAATTCCACTGTTTTGCCGGGCAGAACACCTTGCAAAACGGGCGGTAATGCGTGGCAGCTATTGCCGCAGCGCAGATATGCGCCCAGCGGCAGCCAAGCCCTATTGGCGGGCTTAAAGTCTGGGTTATTATGGCGCAGGGTTAGGCGGTGCGCCGCACCGGCGGCCAGATCTGGCAGGGCAATTTCGCAATAGCCAGCATCTGTGCGCAGGACCTTGCCGCCGCTGACCGGGCCGATAGGCACGAAGAGCGAAAAGCAAAATATTGGCGCTGTGAGAGGTTGACCGCTGGTGATTATGCAGATGATTTCATCGTCGGAAATCTTGGCTTCGAAGTCTAGGTTCATCAGAGCCCGTCCAAACGTAAATCAGCGACAAAGTCATATATATCAGACCGGTAGAGCCCGCGGGTAAACTCGACCGGGCGGCCAGAATCTAGATATGCTGTGCGGTCGATCCGCAGCACGGCAGCGCCTTCGGGCAGGTCGAGCATCTGGGCATCGCTTAGCGCCAGATTGACGGCAGTTATCCGTTGAACTGCGCGCACGGGCGCGTTTTTGCTGCGGCGCAACACAGTATAGAGCGATGTTTCGACCTGCTCGGGATGCGGTAAAATATCTTGCGGCAGGGAGGAGCGCTCTATCGCCATGGCGGTGCCGTCGGCGCTGCGCAGCCGCTCAATGCGGGCGACCAAATCGCCAGAGGCGATGCCGAGCGCCACTTGTTCGTCGGGGGTGGGCTGAAAGTGACCGCTGGCAATAACTTGGCTGGACGAGGTCTTGCCGCGCTGCTGCATATATTCAGTGAATGAGGTCAGCCGCGATAGTGATTGTTTGAGCTTTGGCCCTGGCATTCGCACAAAGGATCCGGCGCCGCGTCGCTGCTCAATCAGCCCATCTTCGACCAGCCGGGCCACGGTTTTGCGCAAGGTTACCCGGCTGATCCCGGCCAGCTGGGCCAGCTCGCGCTCGGGCGGAATTTGGCTATCTGCTTGCAGACGACCGGCGCCGATTTCTGCGGCGATATAGCGATATAACTGCAGATAGCGCGGGCCACGGCCTTGGCGAAACCATTTGTCTTGACGGTATGTGTCAGGCATTTTTCGGCGCTCCGTCGGTTTGGATTCTCTGGGCGATGCGGGCACGCCAGTGTAAATTGGTTTGCAAGAGTAATACCAATATAGTGCATGACTCGCAAGCGGCAGTTTCAAAATGGACGGAGATGCATCAGTATCTTGCGGATAAATAACGATTAAATATCGAAAATTGCGAATGGCATATATTTGGTGTTATTTTTGGTAGTAAAAATAAATTGTTTTGGTATCGTTGCAAGGCAACAAGATTCGCGGCGGCTTCTGGCCGATATGCGGGCGGTACTTTTGCCGGGGGGCTTATGACTGAAAGCATGGATATGTCGGCGCGCGCGGCCAAGCCTGCACGCAAGATGATCTCTGAGACCCGCTTCGCGTGGTTCCTGATCACACCAGCGCTGATATTCATTGCCGTCATTGTGGCATGGCCGTTGGTGGAGACAATTCGGCTGTCGTTCACTGACGCCAATCTGGCGGCGAAAGCTGGGTCGGGTTGGAAAACTACGAAGACCTTTGGACCAGCCGCAAGTTTGCTCAAGTCATTGGCCGCACGTTCATGTGGATGGCTATTTCGGTCGCGTTCAAGTTGATTATGGGTCTGGTTGGGGCGACGCTGCTTAATGCTGCGATCCCGGGGCAAGGGCTGTTTCGGGTTCTGGTCATGCCGCCTTGGGTTATCCCGGTGGCGATCGGCTGTATTGGCTGGCTTTGGCTTTATAACGGGCATTTCGGTGTGCTCGCAGGTGTTGGCCAAAAGGTTGGCATTCTTGACGGGCCGTTTGAGTTCTTGGCCTACCGTCGCTCGGCGTTTTGGTCGGCGATTGTCACCGATGTATGGGTCGGCACGCCGATGGTAACTTTGTTCTTCTTGGCCGCGATCCAAGGGGTCAGCCGTGACCTTTATGAAGCGGCTTATGTCGATGGTGCAGGCCGCTGGTATAGGTTCCGCCGGATCACGATCCCGCAGATCATGCCTGTGATTATCTCGATGTCACTGCTCAGCGCCATTTGGACATTTAACAGCTTTGAGGTCATCTGGATACTCACCCAAGGCGGGCCACGGGGTGCGACCACAACGCTGATCGTTGACACGTATAAGACCGCAATCGGCAACTTTAAGTTCGGCGAGGGCGCAGCGCGGGCTGTGATAATTGTCGCCCTTTTGGCAACATTTTCATTGATTTACCTGTTCGTCCTGAACCGGGTAAACAAAAAATACGGGGTGCGTTGAGCTATGATGGACCGCTATTCATTCTGGCAATTGGTCGGGCTTTATGCGGCAATCGCCGTGTTCCTGATCTTTATGCTGCTGCCATTTTTTGAGATGTTTATGGCCTCGCTGCGCCCGCTTGAGCACCTGTTTCGTTCGCCCTATCAGTTCTGGAGCGATGATTTCTCATTCGAGGCTTATAAGCGGATGTGGGTCACCGTGCCGCTGCTCGGGCGCTACATTTTCAACTCGGTCTACATTGCTGGCATGGTCACTGTGATCACCATGATCTTCGTGGTGCCCGCCGCCTACGCCTATGCCCGGTTAGATTTTCCGTTCAAAAACGCCTCGCTCGGTATCTTCTTGGGCGTCAACATGTTCACCGGCGCGGTGTTGCTTATTCCGCTCTACCGGGTGCTGCGGACATTGGGTCTGCTCAACACCTATTGGGCAATGATCGTGCCGGGTGTCGCCTTCCTTATTCCCACCGGGATCTGGCTGCTGCGCTCCTACCTCGAAAAAATCCCGCGCGAGCTGGAAGAGGCGGCGTTTGTTGATGGTGCGAGCCGGATGTACACCCTGCGCCGCGTGGTACTGCCGCTGGCCCGGCCCGGGCTGATTGTTGTCGGCACAGCCGTGTTTATTGGCGCATATGCCCAGCAATTCCTTTTTGCGATCACCTTTAATCAGGTGCGCGAATACCAACCTCTGCCCGCCGGTTTGTTTGAGTTTATCGGCTATCAGAGTGTCAATTGGAACGAGATGATGGCTGCCGCCCTGACAGGTGTGCTGCCTGTCATGCTCATATTCCTGTTCTTACAGAAATACCTCGTTGCCGGGCTAACAGCCGGCGCCGTGAAAGAATGATCAATTGAAAACTAGGGAGAAGACAATGAAGAATGTAAAAACACTATCACTTGGAGCGGCGCTGCTCTGTGGCTCGGCAATGGGCGCGCAGGCGCAAGAAATCCATTTCATCATGTGTGGCGGCGAAGTGCGCCCGGCTGACCAAGTCGTGATTGATGATTTCATCGCGGGCCATGACGGCGTAACCGTCAATATGGAAGCCGTTCCATGGGGCACATGCCAAGACAAGTCGCTGACATTGGCCGCCGCTGGCGATCCGCCCTCCATCGCCTATATGGGCAGCCGGACCTTGCGCCAGCTGGCCGTGAACGACCTGATCGTGCCGGTTGAGCTGTCTGATGAGCGCCGCGAAGCGTTTCAGCCCGGCGTGCTTGGCACGGTGACCATTGAGGGCACAGCATGGGGCTATCCGCATGCTTTCTCGACCAAGGGCCTGTATCTGAACTGTGATCTTATTGAAGAAGCCGGCGCAGAATGTGCGGCTCCTGCGACATGGGATGACATGCTGGCTTTGGCCCAGACTGTTGTTGATAACACAGATGCTGCCGGTGTTGGCCTTGCTGGCAAAGACTTCGACAATACCATGCACCAGTTCCTCAACTACCTCTATTCCAATGGCGGTGTTGTGATCGACCCTGAGACTGGCGAAAACATGCTCGACAGTGACCAGACCCGTGAAACGCTGGCCTTCTACGGCGCGCTGGCTGATGTGGCCCAAGAGGGGCCAACAGCGTGGGAACGTGACCAGCTGCGTGATCTGTTCAATGACGGCCAGATTGCCATGTATGTGTCCGGGCCTTGGGGCCGCGGCCAGCATAATGAAGACATCAACCAAATGCTGGTGCCTGTGCCGCATGGTCCATCCGGTGAGAACGCCACCATCCTGATCACGGACTCGATTGTTGTGTTCAAAGGCTCTGGCCATGAAGATCTGGCCCAAGAGTTGGCCCAAGCGCTGACATCGGGTGATGCACAATATGACCTTGATCAAAGCTGGGGTCTGACACCAATTCTGCAATATGAGAACCTCGGCGTTGAGGCACCATATTATCAGGGCGATGATTTCTGGGCAGTGTTTACAGCCGGTATCGCAACCGGTGGTCCAGAGCCACTTGTCGAAGACTTCAAGTCGCTGCAATCAGTGTTCACCAACATGATCCAAGGGATCATCCTCAAAGAGGATACCGTCGATAACTTGGTCACAATCGCTGGCGAAGAGCTCGCAGACGCGCTCTAGTCTGGCAAAGGCGGGCGGCGCTCCCTGCGTCGCCCGCACCCACATTATTCCTTCAATCATAGCGTTTCTGAACGGGCGGTTTTCTCATGGCCACACTTGACCTCAACGAGATATCAAAGAGCTTTGGCGAGGCCAAAGTTTTGCATGAAATCGACCTGTCGATACGTGACAAAGAATTTATTGTCTTCGTCGGCCCTTCCGGCTGCGGCAAGTCCACGCTTTTGCGCATTATTGCCGGGCTTGAGCAGGCCACCAGCGGTACTGTGCTGATAGACGGCGAAGATGTCTCCAAGGCGCATCCGGTTGAGCGCGGCATCTCCATGGTGTTTCAATCATACGCGCTCTACCCGCATCTTTCGGTCTTTGAGAACATCGCCTTCCCGCTGCGCGTACAAAAGATCCCCGACGACGAGATGCGCGCCCGTGTCGGCAGGGCGGCGGAGATTTTGCAGCTGACTGATAAGCTTGATCTTAAGCCGGGCCAGCTTTCAGGCGGTCAGCGCCAGCGGGTGGCGATTGGCTTATCCTTGGTCAGTTCAAACAGCCGCTCAATGGCAAATTGCGGCATGATAACGTTTTTTGATGGCTTATAA
>JAESRD010000360.1 GCA_016764835.1 Paracoccaceae bacterium
CCCGGCGACAACCTCAAGTTTGAAGTTGAGCTGATCTATCCAATCGCGATGGAAGACGGTCTGCGCTTTGCGATCCGCGAAGGTGGACGCACTGTGGGTTCAGGCATCGTGTCTAAAATCCACGCGTAAGAACTGCTAGGCTAAAGAACGGCGCTGGTGCTCAGGCATTGGCGCCGTTTTGCGTTTACGGCCTAATCTTCGTGATTGCCGCGCAGTTTTTTCACTTGGGCGCGCTTCTTTTTGCCCTCAAGTCGGCGCTGAATAGAGCCGTAAGTTGGCTTGGTCGCCACCCGCCGTTTGCGAACAACTGTGGCTTTGAGGATCAGGTCGGTCAGCCGCTGGCGGGCGATCTCGCGGTTGCGGGCCTGCGAGCGGGTTTCTTGCACGAACAGCACCAGCGCGCCTTCATTGGTCCAGCGCGAGCCGGCAAGACGGCGCAGCCGGGCTTTTACCGCGCCGGTCAGGTTGGGTGAACGCTCGGCCTCAAACCGCAGCTCGACGGCAGTGGAAACTTTGTTCACGTTTTGCCCGCCGGGGCCACTGGCACGGGCAAAGCTTTCGCTCAACTCCCAGTCTTCAATGGAGATATTATCGTTTATTCGTAGCATGTCTTTGTCTGTTGTCGTTTAGGTAGGCCATCTTGTAACTGATCTTTGCAGCCAATTCAAAGTGTTCGGTTGGGCGGGGCCAATGGTGCAAACATAAAGGGCCGCCCCGGTTTGGGGGCGACCCTTCGAAAGTTCGGAGGCGGGGGCCGGATGGGGCTAACCCGCTCAAAGAATTTAGTGGCTTTGGTTTGCCTTAGCCACGCATCCCCCAAGTTGTTCCGACGCCTCTCTCCAATATCTTTCTCAACACTGGATCACCTCCTTTCAATATGTTTCGCTAAGTGCAGCGTTGCATAAAAATCGTTTCTGGCAAATGAATATTTTCAGATAGGCGGTTTCAGGAGGTTTGGCTGTGGCGGCTGGTGAGCAGCCGGAAGGGGAAGAGCGCCAGCATCGCAATGGTCAGCTTTACCGCCCAGTCGGCCAAAGCGAGGCTGATCCAGAGCGGCATTTCAGGGCCGAACATCAGCAAAGGCGCCGGGGCTTGCGCCCATTCCACGGCGGCATTGGCCGATGCGGGGAACAGGGTGATCTGGGCGGAGAAGGCGATGGTAAAGAACAAAGCCGTGTCGATGCTCGACGAGACCAGTGTTGAGACCAGCGGCGCGCGCCACCATGAGCCGCTGCGCAAACGGTCAAATACCGCGACATCGAGCAGCTGGGCTAGCAAGAAGGCGGTGGCAGAGCCGATGGCCACGCGCAGGCCGACGGCGGGGCCGTATTCGAGCATGATCTGGGTGCCGATCAGCGAACAGATGATCCCAACGACAAGGCCGGCGACGATGATCTGGCGGGCGGCGCGGGCGCCATAAAGCCGGTTGGCAATATCGGTGACCAGAAAGGCAAAGGGATAGGTGAAGGCGCCCCAAGTCAGCAATCCGTCGAGCAGCAGAAACTGCACGAGGATATTGGAGGCGACCACGATCGTGGCCATAGCAATGATGGCAGGTAAAAGACGCATAAATCATTCCGTTTTGACAAGGTTGCGGTAACTTGGCCCATAGGAGTGGGCGGCCCGATTAGGACGGTGCGGGCTTAGGGCGGGTTGGCGGCGGCGTCAATCACTGATCCTTCGTCACTCGGAGATGATATATTCGACAATTTCGGAGCGCTGGAAGAAATTGAAGTTGTCATCGGCGATCATGGTGATGCGCAAAGTGCCATCAGAACTGCGCCAAACTGAGATACCTTCGAGATTGCCGTGCAGGCCACTGGGGTTTCGATCAGCACTTCTTGCTCGGTGCCATTGGGCAACATCCGCCGCACCTGAGTGCGAAAGCCGAGGCCGCTAAAGGCGCGCTCCAGAATATAGAGCCGCCCGTCGGGGCCAAAATCTGCGCCGGTGGGTTTGAACCCGTCTATGGGCGGCAGGGTAAACGCCTGTATCCAGACGCCGCCAGTATATTGAAACACCGGAAAGCCGGTCATGTAGCTCGGGCTGCCTTCGGGCAGGGTGTAGAGCGTGCCATCGGGGGCGAAGGCGAGGGCCTCATAGGTGGCATTGGGGTGCAGGCCCGCTTGGCGCGGCGGGCGCGGCAGCTCGCGTGGCGGCTGGCCGTCTATGCCCTCAAGCCGGATGCGCGGGCGGGTTTCAAACGAGATCCAGACCCTGCCATCGGGGCAATGGCCAGCCCTTCACTGTCGCGGCGCAGGCCGATCAGGGGCGCGCCTTCGATCTCGATCAGATTGGTTCTGGTTAGCGTGCGCAGTCCGGTCAGGCGGCTATCGGGGCTGCGAAGGAGGTGGCCGGTGACTGTAAAGCCACGGTCGCTCAGCGCGATAAAGTCGCGGCCGTTTGCAAAGACATGCAGGCCAGAGAAGCCGCCAAAGCCGCTCGATTGGTCCCATTCGACAGCGTCGAAAACCGGGGCAGCAAAGGCAGTCAGTGGCATGAGCATCAGCCACGCGATGAGTCCCCGCAAGAGCGGGCAAATATTGCGGGCCATATTAGTCGCTGATCAACACGCTTTGGCACTGGCCGGGCAGCTGCGACATGATCACAGGGCCGCGCGGCGGGCGTGGGTTGGGGTTTGGCGGCGGTGGGTTGAGGATGTTATCCACCCATTCTTGGGCATCGGCGCAGCCATCGCCCGGCGGTGGCGGGGCTTGGTCTTCGCAGTTTTGCGTGCCGGGCACACAGTTCAGCCGCACATGGAAGTGGTAGTTATGCCCGTACCATGGCCGGATTTTATTGAGCCAAGCGCGGTCACCGGTGGCGGTGTTGCACATCTCGACCTTCGCACCAGCGAAGACGAAAATACGGGCCACGCGGGGGTCGCGCGCAGCTTCGCGCAGGATCGCCATATGCTGTGGGGTCCAGGCGTCGTTGACATAGGCGCCAGAGTGGCGGTCGGTGCGGATCGAAGACAGGTTTTCGCGCTCATCGCGGGTCAGGTCGAGCCGGGCGGGCGGCAGCATCCAGATGTCTAAGTCTAGGCCGGTTTGGTGGCTGGCATGGCCGGTGAGCATGGGGCCGCCGCGCGGCTGGCTCATATCGCCAACATAAAGCCCGGCCCAGCCCGGCTGACGGGCGGCAAAGCGGCTGAGGTTTTGCACAAAGTCTACGGTGGCCGGCTGCGCCCAGTTGCGGTTGCGCGACAGGCGCATGGCTTGCCATGTCGGGCCGGTCTCAGCCAGCTGAACAGCGCCCGCTTGGCAGCCGCGCGAATAGAAGCCCAGTGGTTCTGAGGCTTGGTCTGACGGAATGCTGATATGGCCAAACAGCGGTTTGGCCGCCCGGTCATCGCCAGCGGTTGAGATGAAGACCGCGGCTGCGGCCTGCGATGCCAATGGCGCTGCGGGCGGTACAGAGCCGCCTAAACACGCCGTCAGAGCCAGAGCGCTGGCAAGGGCCGTAAGGGTGCGGATCATCATACGGTAGGCTCTCCGTCTTTGTTTACGTAGCGCAGCAGGTATAGCCCGATGAGGAACAAGAAGATAACCGGCAAAAAGCCAAGCTGAGCGCTGCCTGTCATCATTGTGAAGATGAATATGCCTGCTGGGGCCAAAAAGGCGGTGGCTTTGCCTGACAGGGCGAAAAGGCCAAAGGCCTCGGCTGGCCTGTCAGGGTGGGCATGGCGGACCATCATTGAGCGCGAGGCCGAATAGAGCGCGCCGCCAGCGCCGCCAATGCAGGCGCCACAGATGAAGAGCACAGTGTCGGGCAGGGTAGAGCCTTCGGCCAAGGTAAAGCCAAAGATGCTGTCACGGTCCATGAAGACGATAGTTGTGCTGACGGCGATCAGCACCCAGATGCTGACTTTGATCACCGGCTTTGGCCCGTGGCGCTGGTCAAACAAACCGCCGATCCATGTGGTTATGGCGGCGGCAATGGCGGCGACTATGCCGAAGATGCCGATGGAGATGGTTTCCCATTCGAGCACCAGCTTGGCATAGACACCGCCAAAGGCATAAAGCGCGTTAAGCGCGTCGCGGTAGAACATTGAGCCAACCAAAAAGTTGAGCACGCTTTTGCGTTTGTAGACCGAGCGCAGGGTTGCTTTAAGCTCACGCGTGACCTTGGCCAGCGAGGTGCGGTCTGAGGGCGGGCGCTTGTCGTCGCGCACCCACATAAAGAACGGGATCATAAAGATCGCATACCAGATGCCAATGAACGGCCCAACCGAACGGGTGCCCTGCATTTGGCTGGCATCAAGGCCAAAGAGCGGCGGATTGCCGAGCATCGTCAGCCCGGTTTTGCTGTCTTCAACCATCAGCGGTAACATGATCAGTAAGGCCGCGACGCCGCCCCAATAGCCAAAAGCGGCGGCTGAGCCGGAAATGCGGCCAACCTCCTTTTTAGAACCGAGCGAGGGCAGGATAGCATTGGCAAAGTTGAGCGCAGACTCGGCGGCGAAGAAGCCGATATAGAAGATTACCAGCGTCATGATCAGGTTTTGGCCATTGGGCATGAGCCGCCATAGCAACATCGAGGCGATGACATAGATGACCGAAAAAACGGCGATCCACGGGATTTTTCGGCCAGAATTGTCCGCGAATGCCCCCAAAAATGGCGCGGTGACGGCGATAAACAACCCGGCGACCAGCTGGCCCACGGCCCAGAGCGATTGGGCTTTGGCATCGGCGGCGTCGCCGGTTAGCCCTTGGCTCAGGAACAGCTCTGTCGCCACACCGGCAAAATAAGGGCCGAAGATAAAGGTCAGACCGAGGGTGAAATAGGGCTGTTGCGCCCAATCAAAAAACATCCAGCCCCAGATGCGCTTCTTTTGTGCTGTCGCCATTGCCGCCCCCCTTGGCCCACGTTTTAGGCCGGTCTTTTATGGCCGTATGTTTGCGGCCTGCATTTGGCATGAACAAAGCCCTAAAAACTCGGCTAGGGCAAGTTATTGTAGGGTGAGGGGGGGTATTTGGGTTTGGCCGCCTCTGCCGTTCTTGCGGCTATTGTGTTATTAAAGTGCGCAAATCTTTCGGGAGGGGCCATTTGATGTCGCAAAATTTATCACTCATAGCGCTGGTCGTGCGCGACTATGATCAGGCTATTGAATTCTACGTTGAAAAGCTTGGCTTTGAGCTGGTTGAAGACACTTATCAGCCGGAGCAGGACAAACGCTGGGTTGTTGTGCGGCCGCGCGGCGACGGCATGACATCACTCTTATTGGCCCGCGCCGCCGATGAGGGCCAAGAAAGCTTTATCGGCGACCAGGCGGGTGGCCGGGTTTTTCTTTTCTTACAGACCAGTGATTTTTGGCGCGACTACGAGGCTTACAAGTCTCGCGGCATAGAGTTTGTGCGGCCGCCGGTTGAGGCGCCTTATGGAACCGTGGCGGTCTTTAAAGACCTTTACGGCAATCTTTGGGATCTGGTCGAATATTCAAAAGACTAGCCGGGGCAGGCGCTCACACATCTTCCATCGGTGGCCATGGGCGCATGTCTTCAGCGGCTTTCCAGGCCATCACCCACTCTGGCAGCGGCGGCGATGTGGTGTCTTCGCCCCACGCGGTCAGCACGGCATCAGGCGGCACAATGCCGGTTTTGCTTGTCACGGCCATGCGCATCAGCAGATGCCCGGCACAGTCCCCATTGGCCAGCCACATTGACTGTTCCATATAAATAAACCGGCTGTCCCAACCTATCGCCCGGCTTTTCATAGTGAACTTGGCCATGAACCTTACTCGCCGCCGGTAGCGCACCGACGAGCCTGCAACAGTCATGCCCCAGCCTTGTTTGCGCAAAACATCAATCAGCCCGCTGCGCTTGGCCAGCGGCAGGCGGCCAAGATCATAAAGCGTCAGCGCGCGGCCATTATTCAGCTCGGCCCAATAGTCGAGATCCCACGGCCAGCAGATATGATGGCTGATATGGGTGCCAGTGGTTGGCAAAGCCGGGGCTTTACCGGCGCGTCTCATCTGAAAGGTCATGCGCAAGAAAGGGTACATTAATTCATCCTTGGTGTGGTTTGGCTAGATTTGCCGCGCGGCGGCCCGCGTCAACCCATGACGTTGTGTCAGCTATGACGGAGTGTCGGGGGATTGCACAGTGGGGCTGTCGCCATTAGGTGATGAAAAGCTAAGCAATTACGCGGGTGCGGCCCGTTGGCAAAGGATGCGCGATGACTTCTCTCTTCGAAATACTGACAATGCTGCTCGGCATGGCAAAATTTATTATTTATGCGCATTTCATTATGAGCTGGCTTATACAGTTTCAGGTGCTCAACGTTCGCCAGCCTATGGTGTCGCAGATTTGGTATGGGCTGAGCCGTTTACTTGAGCCGGTTTACCGGCCAATCCGTAATATTTTGCCCAGCATGGGCGGGGTTGATCTTTCGCCTATTGCGGTTCTGCTTGGTATTACAGCGCTGCAAATTGTCCTTAGCAACAACATGGGTGCTTTTGGCTAGGCGCGTCCACACCTTGTTATTGGCGCCGCGCCCCGTATAGGTCATGCCTAAAGAAAAGCAGGCAGGCGTAATGGACAGTAGCACGATCCTCAAAGACATATTTGGCTTTGACAGCTTTCGCCCCGGTCAAGAAGAGATCGTGCAGGCGGTGGCTACGGGCCAAGATGTGCTGGCGATTATGCCAACCGGCGGCGGCAAGTCTTTGTGCTTTCAGCTGCCGGCGCTGATGCGCGGTGGCGTGACGCTTGTTGTGTCGCCGTTGATTGCGCTGATGCGCGACCAGGTGCGCGGGCTAAAGGCGGCGGGCGTTGAGGCAGGCGCGCTGACATCGGGCAATACCGACGAGGAAACCGCCGAAGTGTGGGACGCGCTGGAGGCCGGGCGGCTCAAGCTGCTTTATATGGCACCAGAGCGGTTGGCCGCGAGCGGTGTGGCGCAGATGTTGGACCGGGCCGGGGTGAGCCTGATTGCCGTTGATGAGGCGCATTGCGTGAGCCAATGGGGCCATGATTTCCGGCCAGATTATCTGCGCATTGGCGAGCTGCGCCGCCAGCTTGACGTGCCCTTGGCCGCGTTTACCGCCACAGCAGATGCGCAAACCCGCGACGAGATTAGCCTAAAGCTGTTTGGCGAAGCGCCGCCAAAGGTGTTTTTGCACGGCTTTGATCGGCCCAATATTGCGCTGGCATTTGCGGTTAAAGACGGGCCGCGCGCCCAGATCCTCAACTTTGCTGCCGCGCGCAAGGGCCAGTCTGGCATTGTTTATTGCGGCACGCGGGCCAAGACCGAAAGTCTGGCCGAGGCGCTGGGCAAGGCGGGCCATATGGCGCTGGCTTATCATGGTGGCATGGAGGCCCAAACCCGACGCGACGCCGAGCGGCGTTTTCAGCAGGAAGACGGGCTGATCGTTGTGGCCACAGTCGCCTTTGGCATGGGGGTCGATAAGCCCGACATTCGCTGGGTCGCCCATGCTGACCTGCCCAAAAGCATTGAGAGCTATTACCAAGAGATTGGCCGCGCTGGGCGCGACGGCGCCCCGGCCGATACGCTGACGCTCTACGGCCCCGATGACATCCGCTACCGCCGCATGCAGATTGACGAGAGCCCGGCCCCGGCAGATATCCGCGCCGCTGATCACGGGCGTCTCAATACGCTGTTGGGTATTGCCGAGGCTTTGGGCTGTCGTCGCCAGCTATTGCTCGGTTATTTCGGCGAAACATCAGAGCCTTGCGGCAATTGCGATCTCTGCGCCACCCCGCCAGAAGTGTTTGACGGCACCACGGCGGTGCGCATGGCTTTGTCGGCTGCTTTGCGCACCGATGAGTGGTTTGGCGCCGGTCATTTGATTGATATTTTGCGCGGGCAAGACACTGACAAAATCCGCCAGCGCGGCCATGCGTCATTGCCAACATACGGTGTCGGCAAAGAATGGACTCAGCGCCAATGGCAGGCGATTTTTCGCCAAATTATGGGCCATGATCTGATGCGCCCTGACCGCGAGCGCCATGGTGCGCTGCGTATGACAGAGGCGGCCCGGCCGATTTTGCGCGGTGAGCAAAGCATTGATCTGCGGCTCGATACCATTCGCGCTGCGAAGTCATCTGGGCCAAAGGTGCAGATGATGGTGTCGGAAGAAGACGCGCCGCTGCTGTCGGCGCTTAAGGCCAAACGCCGCGCCTTGGCCGAGGCGCAAAAAGTGCCCGCCTATATTGTTTTCACCGATAAAACCCTGATCGAGATGGCCGAGAAGCGCCCTAAAAACCTCGATGAGATGGCAGGTATCGGTGGCGTCGGCTCCAAGAAGCTTGAGAGCTACGGCAACTTGTTCCTTGAGGTCGTCGTCGGCGCATCAGAAGAGATGCATCCGCGCCGCCGCGCGCTGGCCGGGCGCAGCGAAGGCACGCTCTATGACGCACTAAATGCGGCGCAAGTTGTGCTGTTGCGCGGTGAGGACGGGGCGGATAAACCTATGTCCTGCGCGCCAAGCACGCTCGCCAAAATCGCTAAAGCCCGGCCGCAAGACCAAGCCGGACTTGGTCGAATTTTGAACGACCGCCAGTTAGATCGCTTTGGTCCAGCCTTCATAGATGCTGTGCTAAACGACGGCTAAGCGCGGTATCGCGGGGCTGTTGCG
>JAESRD010000361.1 GCA_016764835.1 Paracoccaceae bacterium
GGCATAGCCTGCGCGGGTCACGGTATCGACCACACCTTCTTCGCCAAAGAACTCTTCGCCACCGGGCAAGTAGGTCAGGTCAAAGTTGGCGTTCATCGGGTGGGGTTCCCAGCCGAGGAAGACGACATCTTCACCGCGATCATAGGCGCGGCGTACTTGCGCCAACATGCCTTGCTCGGAGCTCTCAACAACATCCATGCCGGTGAGACCGGAGCCTTCGATTTCGCTCAATGATACAAGGTAGGCATTGCCTTCATTGCCTGGCTCAATGCCAAATATCTCGCCGTCCAGCTCTTCAGTGAATGAGTTGATGTCGGCGTAAGATTGCAGGCCCTTCTCGAACGTATAGGTCGGAACGGCGAGCGTGTACTTGGTGCCAGTAAGGTTGGTGGCGACAGTCTCGATCTCACCGCTCTCAAGATACGGCCCGATCGTGCCGGCCTGTGCGGGCATCCAATTGCCAAGGAACACATCGACATCGTCGGATTCGAGCGAGGCGAAGGTGACCGGCACCGACAGGACTTTGATATCTGTCTCATAGCCGAGCGCCTGCAGCACGTGGTTGGTGGCGGATGTTGTGGTGGTGATATCGGTCCAGCCAACATCAGAAAATGTGACAGTTCCGCAATCGGCCATCGCCTGACCGGCGACTAGGATGAGGGCTGCGGCGGATACCGTGGATTTATAGGTCATACTCATTTCCCTGTTATTTTTGATTGACGCGTCAGTTAAGAACGACTTACCCCGTAAGACAAGTCTTTATTGAGGATGCAATGCCTAAGGTCGGAATGGAACCCCTGCGCAAGTCTGCGCTTGTTGAAGCGACGATCAATGAGATCGGCCGCGAGGGCTCGCTTGACGTAACCGTCAGCCAGATCGCCCGGCGGGCAGGGATGTCGAGCGCGCTGGCGCACCACTACTTTGGCAGCAAGGAAAAGATGTTCCTCGCGGCGATGCGCCATATTCTGACATTGTATAATGCCGAAGTGCGCGGGGCGATGCTGTTGGCGGCCACGCCAAAAGCGCGGGTTGAGGCGATTGTGCGGGCGAGTTTTTCGCGGACCAATTTTCGGGCTGAGGTGGTCGGTGCTTGGCTCAACTTCTACGTTTTGGCGCAAACGTCAGACGAGGCGCGGCGGTTGCTGCGGGTTTATCAAGGGCGGTTGCGCACCAACCTGACAGCGCATTTGCGGCCAATGATCGGGGCGCGGGCCGTTGATGTTGCCGCAGGCTTGGGGGCGATGATGGACGGCATTTATATTCGCCAAGCGCTGACGCCCGACCCGCTTAGCCCCAGCCCTGAAGAGATGATGCTTGACTATCTTGATATGGCGTTGGCGCGGAGATGATATCTAACCTAATGATCTTACCCCATAAAACAGAATTTGTGAAAAGGAGCGCGAGAGTATGTCGCTAACATGTCAGCCTAAGGCGAGCCACTTTGTTAATGGCGCTTATCTTGAAGATACCAACGGCGTTGCCTTTGAATCGATCTACCCCGCGACAGGAGAGGCCGTCGCAAAGCTGCACGCAGCCACGCCAGAAGTTATCGAAGCGGCACTATCTAGCGCCACAATCGCCCAAGCCGAATGGGCCAGCTGGACCGGCACACAAAGAGGCCGTGTGTTGCGCAAGGCAGCCGACCTGATACGCGCCGATAACCACGCGCTCAGCGTGCTCGAGACCTATGATACCGGAAAGCCGCTGCAAGAAACGCTGGTGGCCGATGCGACCAGTGCCGCCGATGCGCTGGAGTATTTTGGCGGGCTGGCGGGCAGCCTGACCGGCGAGCATATTCAGCTTGGCGAAGACTTCGTCTATGCAATGCGCATCCCCTTGGGGGTTTGCGTTGGCATTGGCGCGTGGAATTACCCGACACAAATTGCCTGTTGGAAAGCCGCCCCGGCGTTGGCTTGCGGCAATGCGATGATCTTCAAACCGTCTGAGACCACGCCGCTTTGCGCGCTCAGAATCGCTGAGATTTTCATGCAGGCGGGCGCGCCTGCCGGGCTGTTTAACGTGGTACAAGGCATGGGTGATGTTGGCGGGGCGCTGGTATCTGACCCGCGCGTGGCCAAAGTTTCGCTCACTGGTTCTGTGCCGACGGGCCGCAAAGTTTACGCGGCGGCGGCGGCGGGCATGAAACATGTGACCATGGAGCTGGGCGGCAAATCACCGCTGATCATCTTTGATGATGCTAATCTGGAAGACGCCGTTGGCGGCGCGATCTTGGGCAACTTTTATTCGTCAGGACAGGTTTGCTCGAATGGCACGCGGGTTTTTGTGCAGACGGGCATCAAGGATGCGTTCTTAGCCCGGCTCGCCGAGCGGCTCAAAAACGTGGTCATCGGCGATCCGCAGGATGAGGCCACCAACTTTGGCCCGATGGTCAGCGCCCGCCAGCGCGAGATTGCCGAGCGCTACATTGCCACGGCCAAAGCGCAAGGCGCACGGCTGGTTTCGGGCGGCGGCAGCATTGATGGCCCTGGCTATTTCATTGAGCCAACGGTGTTTGCCGATGTGACAGACGAGATGACGATTGCCCAAGAAGAGATCTTTGGCCCTGTCATGTCAGTGCTCGACTTTACCGATGAGCAAGAGGTGATCACCCGCGCCAACGACACGCAATACGGGCTGTCAGCAGGGGTATTTACCAGTGACCTGACCCGTGCGCACCGGGTGATTGGCAAGCTGGAAGCCGGGTCATGCTGGATAAACACTTATAATCTCGCCCCGGTTGAGGCCCCCTTTGGCGGGGTCAAGCAATCTGGCGTTGGCCGTGAAAATTCAAAAGCGGCGATCAATCACTATTCGCAGCTCAAATCCGTTTATGTCGGCATGGTGCCGGTTGACGCGCCCTTCTGATCGGAGCCTGACGTGGAAGCAGATTTTGTAATCGTCGGGGCGGGCAGCGCTGGTTGCGCTATGGCTTACCGCTTGGCTGAGGCTGGCGTTTCGGTGCTGATCATCGAGTTTGGCGGCACGGATGCCGGGCCGCTTATTCAGATGCCGGCCGCCTTGTCATTCCCTATGAACATGTCGCGCTATGATTGGGGGTTTCAGAGCGAACCTGAGCCGCATTTGGGCGGGCGGCGGCTGGTGACACCGCGCGGTAAGGTCGTCGGCGGCTCGTCGTCCATCAACGGCATGGTCTATGTGCGCGGCCATGCGCATGATTATGACCACTGGGCGCTCAGCGGCGCGGACGGCTGGAGCTACGCCGATGTGCTACCCTATTTTAAGCGTATGGAGCATTGGCATGCGGGCGCGCATGGCGGCGATGCATCATGGCGCGGCGATGATGGCCCGTTGCATATTACGCGCGGCCCGCGTGACAATCCGCTGCACAAAGCCTTTGTCGATGCGGGTACCCAAGCGGGCTACCGCGCGACTGATGATTACAATGGCGAACGCCAAGAGGGCTTTGGCCCGATGGAGCAAACCGTGTGGCAGGGGCGGCGCTGGTCTGCGGCCAACGCCTATCTCCGCCCGGCGCTAAAGCATGACAATTGCACGCTTATTCGCGCCTTTGCCCGCAAGGTTGTCATTGAAGATGGCCGGGCAGTTGGCGTTGAAGTTGAGCGCGGTGGCAAGATTGAAACCATCCGTGCGCGGCGCGAGGTTATCCTTGCGGCATCGTCTATTAACTCGCCCAAATTGCTGATGTTGTCTGGCATTGGCCCGGCGGCTGAGCTGGCCAAACACGGGCTAGACGTGCTGGCTGACAGGCCCGGGGTTGGCGCAAATCTGCAAGATCATTTGGAGGTGTATTTCCAAATAGCCGCCGCCAAGCCGATCACGCTGTACAAACATTGGAACCTTGTTTCCAAGGCGCTTATTGGGGCGCAGTGGCTGTTTACCAAGCGCGGTCTTGGCGCGTCTAACCAGTTTGAAAGCGCGGCCTTCATCCGTTCGCGGGCAGGGATCGAGTACCCCGATATTCAGTATCACTTCTTGCCGATCGCCGTGCGCTATGACGGCAAAGCCGCCGCCGAGGGCCACGGCTATCAGGCCCATGTTGGGCCAATGCGCTCTGCTAGCCGTGGCGCGATCACGCTCAAATCGGCTGATCCGAAAGACGCGCCGCTGATCAAGTTTAACTACATGTCAGACCCGCAGGATTGGGTCGATTTTCGCGCCTGTATTCGGCTGACCCGCGAGATATTTTCGCAGCCCGCCTTTGAGCCGTTTATGCGCCATGAGATCCAGCCGGGTGCGGATGTGCAAAGCGACGAGGCGATTGATGGTTTTATCCGCGAACATGCGGAAAGCGCCTATCATCCATGTGGCACTGCGCGGATGGGCCGGGCCGATGATCCGGGTGCTGTGGTTGACCCTCAGCTGCGGGTGATCGGTGTTGACGGGCTGCGGCTGGCTGATAGTTCGGTGTTTCCGCGCATACCCAATGGCAATCTGAATGGGCCGTCGCTGATGGTCGGTGAAAAGGCGGCTGATCATATTTTGGGCCGCGCGCCATTAGCGCCACAAAACGCCGAGCCGTGGATACACCCGGACTGGCAAACCCAGCAGCGCTAACTCAGCGACAAAGAGGCGTTGCGAAAACCCCCGCGCCTCCGCTAAGCATGTGTGAATGTCTGGGAGGACAAAGAGCGATGCCAAAGCCGATATTCACCCGCGAAGACGCGCTACGATTTCATCTTGAACCAACCCCCGGCAAGTGGGAGGTGCAGCCAACCGTTCCGATGAACTCGCAGCGCGACCTGTCGCTGGCCTATTCGCCCGGCGTGGCTATCCCTTGCGAAGAGATATTTGAGAACCCGGAAACGGCGTATGAGTACACCAATAAGGGCAACCTTGTGGCTGTGATCACAAACGGCACGGCGGTGCTCGGCATGGGCAATCTCGGCGCGCTGGCGTCTAAGCCGGTTATGGAAGGCAAGTCGGTGCTGTTTAAGCGGTTTGCCGATGTGAACTCGATAGATATTGAGCTGGATACCGAAGACCCAGATGCGTTTTGCAACGCAGTGCGGCTAATGGGGCCGACCTTTGGCGGCATCAATCTTGAGGATATTAAAGCGCCAGAATGTTTTATCATTGAGCAACGGCTCAAGGAAGAAATGGATATTCCGGTGTTTCATGACGACCAGCACGGCACCGCCGTTATCTGCGCGGCTGGGCTGATTAACGCGCTGTTTATTTCGGGCAAACGTATTGAGGACGTGAAAATTGTGCTCAACGGCGCCGGGGCGGCGGGCATTGCCTGTCTTGAGCTGATCAAAAGCATGGGGGCGGGCTATGATAATTGCATCATGTGCGACACCAAAGGCGTGATCTATCAGGGCCGGACCGAGGGCATGAACCAGTGGAAATCTGCCCATGCGGCCAAAACTGACTGTCGCACGCTGGCCGATGCGATGAAGGATGCCGATGTGTTTTTGGGCGTATCAGCCAAGGGGGCGGTGACCCAAGACATGGTGGCCTCGATGGCCCCCAACCCGGTGATCTTTGCCATGGCCAATCCAGACCCAGAGATCACCCCTGAAGATGCGCATGCGGTGCGCGAAGATGCTATCGTGGCGACGGGGCGTTCTGATTATCCCAACCAAGTAAACAATGTGCTCGGTTTCCCGTATTTGTTTCGAGGGGCGCTGGATATTCATGCGCGTGCTATCAACGATGATATGAAGATCGCCTGTGCCAATGCGCTGGCCCATTTGGCCCGTGAAGATGTGCCAGATGAGGTGGCGATAGCTTACGGCCGCAAGCTGACATTTGGCCGTGATTACATCATCCCAACCCCGTTTGACCCGCGTCTTATCCACCGTATTCCGCCCGCTGTTGCGCGGGCAGGCATGGCCACTGGCGTCGCCCGGCGGCCGATTGTCGACATGGAAGGCTATGAAGATAGCCTCAAGACCCGGATGGACCCGACAGCAGCGGTGCTTCGCGGGCTTAATGCGCGGGCGCGCCGGGCGCAATCAACCATCGTCTTTGCCGAGGGTGATGATCCGCGCGTGCTGCGGGCAGCGGTGCAATACCATCGGTCCGGTTTTGGCCGGGCGCTGGTTGTTGGCCGTGAAGCTGAGGTGCTCGAGATGCTGACGGCGGAGGGCATGGCTGATGCGATTGGCGATATTGAGATCGTCAATGCCGCGATCACCGACCAGCTCGATAGCTATAAAGAGTTCCTGTCTGAACGCTTGCAGCGCAAAGGCTTTGACCGGCAAGATATCCACAGGCTGGCGGCGCGTGACCGCCATGTGTTTGCGGCGCTTATGTTGGCGCATGGGCATGCGGATGGCATGGTCACCGGGGCGACGCGCAAGTCTGCGCATGTGCTTGAGTTGATCAACCATGTCTTTGATGCGGGCCCGCATGACGGCGCGGTTGGGGTGACGGCGGTGATGCACAAAGGCAAGATCGTGCTGATCTCTGATACGCTTGTGCATGAATGGCCCGACGAAAATGACTTGGCCGATATTGCCCAGAGGGGCGCGGCTGTGGCGCGGCATTTGGGGCTTGTGCCACGGGTGGCGTTCCTGTCGTTTTCTACATTTGGCTACCCAGTCTCGGAGCGCTCAGAAAAGATGCATGCGGCGACGCGGGTGCTTGATGAGCGTGGCGTTGATTTTGAATATGAAGGCGAGATGACGGTCGACGTGGCGCTCAACGCTGTCGCGGCCGAGGCCTATCCGTTCTCAAGGTTGACTGGCCCGGCCAATGTGCTGGTCGTGCCTGCGCGCCACTCGGCTTCTATCTCGGTCAAGCTGATGCAAGAGATGGCAGGGGCCACAGTGATCGGCCCGATCCTTACAGGTATCGACCGGCCGGTGCAGATTTGCTCAACTTTATCGACGGTGAATGATATTGTTAATATGGCCGTCATGGCGGCGATGGAGATTGTTTGAGTTAAAATGTTAGCAAGAATACCTCTGTAATAAAGTAATAAAAATAGCATCACCTATGTGACCACATAGGTGATGCTATTCCTAAACACTAAAATGTTAGCCGAATGACAGACATCAAATCTGCGCCAATTGCCGCAGGCGGCATCTTTATCAGGTGCTGGGCTAGACCCCGGCCCAGCAATGGCTACATCTGAGGGTGGAACACTCAATACAGACAGCCAAAGGGGATCACTATGAAAACCATTCTTGCCGCCGCATTCGCGCTTATGCCGGTCATAGGATTTGCCGACGGTCATGACAGCCCAATGGGCGACGCAGAAGCGGGCGCACGGCTGTTTGACCGGCAATGTCAGTCTTGCCATGTTGTGGTGAATGATGACGGCGAGCGCCTGGCTGGCCGCACGGCGCGCACCGGGCCGAACCTGTTTGCTGTCGCCGGGCGTGTGCCGGGCAGTGTTGATGGCTTCCGCTACGGGGCTGCGATTATTGCGCTGGGCGAAACGGGCTTGGTTTGGACCGAGGCCGATTTCGTTGCCTATACGCAAAACCCAACTGGCTGGCTGCGCGAAACGCTTGATGACAGCCGCGCCCGTGGAAAAATGTCGTTTCGTGTGCGCAGTGAGCAAGACGCGCTGGATATTTATGCATTTATCTACGGCTTGGCTGCGCCGGCTGAATAGAGCGGCGCTTAAACGTTTAGCGACATCTCGACCCCGTCTTTGTTGGCCCGACCAGTGGCCACAAACCCGCAGCGCCGATAAAACCCGCCCGGATCATTTGGCAGATCATAATATGTCAGGTTTAGCCGGGGCAGGCCCCAGACGCGGGCCTGCTTTGCGGCAAGGTCAATGGCGGCGCGGCCGAGGCCGTTGCCTTGGTGGCGCGCGTCAATGAGCAGCTGCCAAAGATAGGCGGCGTCTAGGTCTTCGCCCTCATCCATATAGGCGCATTCGCGGGGGTGAAACATGACCATCAGGCCAACAGCCACCTCACCCTGCCACAGCCCGCAAGCAAATGTACCGGGCGCATAGGCTTGGTGGGCGATGCTCTGCGCGGGGGGCAGGACAAAGGCGCTTTGTTTGGCGCTGACGCTGAGCGCGAAAAGATCGTAAATATGGGTGAGCGCAATTGGCCGACAGCGCAGGGTCATTTCGAGGCAATTTCCAGCGACATTTCGACCTCACCCGAGACCACCCGTCCAGTGCGGGTAAATCCGTATTTGGTATAAAATGGCTCGGCGCTGCCGGGTGCTTCGACAAAGGAAAGATTGAGCCGTGGCAGGCCCCATGCGCGGGCCTGTACTTCTGCCTCGACAAGGGCGGCTTTGCCATAACCACGGCCCTGATGCGCGGCGCCGATCATTAGCCGCCAGATATAGGCGGCGTCGTGGTCATCGCCCGGCTCAGGGTCGGCATATTCGTGCGGATGCACCATGGCGATGAGGCCGACAGGCGTGTCATCGCGCCACAGGCCCCAGACATAACCGCCCGGCTCATAGGCCTGTTGGGCCAAAGTCACCTCATTTGGGGCGACGAACATTTGCTGCGCATTGCTTACCTTGAGTTTGAACAGCGCCTTTAAGTGGTCGCGGGTGACGGGGCGGCGCTCAAGCGGCATGGGGTTCTCCTAGCTTAGCAGGGCAATGCTGCGCGGGTCGGGGGCAAGGTAAAAGCTGTGCAGGACATCTGCGAATATAATGTCAGTTTGGCTGGTCATTGCAAATAGCGTCATGGAGGACCGTAATTTGGCGGCATCAACCGGGCCCAAAATGGCGTCGGCTTTGGTGCCTTTATGGCTGAGCATCAGCGCGCTGGCCTGCCGCAAACGGGCGCCCAAAACGGGGTGCTGCACATAAGGTTTGGCCTCGGCAATGTCGGCTATGGCAAAATGCATAGCCGTGGGCGAGCGGCCAAGCCCGGCCAGCTGCGGGAAGATGAACCACATCCAATGGGTGCGCTTTTTGCCGGCGCGCAGCTCGGCGGTGACCGCTGCCCAAACCGGCTCTTGGGCGGTGATGAAACGCTCAAGCGGCATAGGTTATCGGGGCGACCATGCGCCGCCCTACTTTAGCCGCCGCTCACGCGCGGCCAGCAGCTTGAGCCGCAGCGCATTGAGCTGAATAAAGCCCTGCGCATCGGTTTGATCATAAGCGCCAGCATCATCTTCAAACGTCACATGCGCCTCAGAATAAAGGCTATGCGTTGAGGTACGGGCTATGGTGGTGGCCGAGCCTTTATAGAGTTTGAGCGTGACCGTTCCGGTGACATGCTCTTGGCTTTTGTTGATCAGGGCTTGCAGCATTTCACGCTCGGGCGAGTACCAAAAACCGTTATAGATCAGCTCTGCATAGCGCGGCATGATGCTGTCTTTGAGGTGGCCTGCGCCGCTATCAAGCGTGATTTGTTCGATGCCGCGATGCGCTTCTAGCAATATCGTGCCGCCGGGGGTCTCGTAGACACCGCGTGACTTCATGCCGATAAACCGGTTCTCGACAAGATCAAGCCGACCGATACCGTGCTTGCCGCCCAGCGTGTTGAGCTGGGTTAGGATCGTGGCGGGCGACAGGGCGATGCCGTTGATTGATACGGCGTCACCATGCTCAAAGCCGACCTCGATGATCTCTGGCTTGTCGGGCGCGTCTTCTGGCGAAACCGTGCGCTGGTAAACATAGTCGGGGGCGACCTGCGACGGGTCTTCCAGCACTTTGCCTTCGGACGAGGTGTGCAGCAGGTTGGCGTCAACGCTGAACGGCGCTTCGCCGCGCTTGTCGGTGGCAATCGGGATCTGGTGGGCTTCGGCATAGGCCAGCAGCTTGGTCCGAGAGGACAGGTCCCATTCGCGCCACGGGGCGATGACTTTAATATCTGGGTTCAGCGCATAGGCGGCCAGCTCGAAACGGACCTGATCGTTGCCCTTGCCGGTGGCGCCGTGTGACACAGCGTCAGCGCCTGTCATGGCGGCGATCTCGACCAAACGCTTCGAGATAAGCGGCCGGGCGATGGCGGTGCCCAACAGGTACAGCCCCTCATACAGCGCATTGGCGCGAAACATCGGAAAGACAAAATCGCGCACGAACTCTTCGCGGACATCCTCAATATAGATGTTCTCAGGCTTGATCCCCAGAAGCTCGGCCTTTTTGCGGGCCGGCTCCAGCTCTTCGCCTTGGCCCAGATCGGCGGTAAAGGTCACGACCTCGCAGCCATATTCGACTTGCAGCCATTTGAGGATGATCGACGTATCTAGCCCGCCAGAATAGGCGAGGACGACTTTTTTGGGCGCGATAGCAGACATATTAGAACTCCGTCTCGGGTTAGGAGCGGGGTAGTGTGTTTCGCAGGCCGGGGCAAGGTGGGGCGCGTTGGCGGATGCTTTGGCGCGGGCCGATAAGATTGGGCAGGGGGTTTGGAGAGCGGGCGATGTCTGGTAGATTGATCAAGCGCGCATTCTTTATGGTGTTCTCCAACTTTTTGAGCGCGTTGCGGCTGTCGCTCGTGCCGATGGCGGCTGTGCTTATCATTGCCCGGCGGTTCGAGGCGGGCCCAAGATTGCTCATCAACTTTCTGCCCATCGGGGTATGGGTCTTGGTCACATGGCTCTGGGCGCTATTTTTTCTCATGTTGCTAGTGGCCGCGATTGGCGTGCCGATGAAGCTAAAGCAAGCATGGGCTGAGACGCGCAAGGCGCAATGGATGATATTTTGGGCGCTGCTGCTTCATGGGCACGGTTTCAAAAATACTGTCGAAAATTCATGACCTGTTGGTCACCATAAACACGAGCCCGATTGTCAGTCTACACGATCAATCGCTGGTGGCGACATGGGTGTCATTGATGGTGGGTCTTAGCCTGCTGACCGCGATTTACGGGGTGGTTGCAAAATCGGCCTCTGCCATAACCGAGCCGCGTTGACGCCGCAAATAGCGCAGGCGATAAGGGTGGGCGAGGCTTTCTGGGAGCGAATAATGGCCATCTCACTATTCATGCACGCGTTTTTCATGGTGTTCACCAATATTTGGGATGCGCTGCGGGTCTCGATCGTGCCGTTTGCTATTGCGGCGGTTATCTCGAGCGTGCTGATTTTCCAATTTGGCGACCTGTTTATTGGTATTGAGGCAGGCTCGGCCGATGATGCGCTCACGGCTATTGCCGTCGGGTTCCTGATTGGCTTCACCTTGGTGGTCTGCTCGCTTTGGGTTGCTGTGGCGTGGCACCGGTTCGTGTTGTTAGAAGAGTTTCCGGGGCTGTTGCCAGCGTTTCGCGGCCAGGAAATGCTCCGCTACTTTGGCGCCTTCTTCGTCCTCTCCATGCTTGTCGCCATCGTGTTGGGGCTCAGCACCAGTATTTTTGGCTCCATGATGGCGGCATCGACACTGCATGCGACGGTATTGGGCATCGCGTTTTCAGTTCTGGTTCTTTGGCTCTGGGCGCGGCTCAGTGTGGTTTTGCCCGCGGCGGCTATCGGTCAGCCGATGAAATTTTCGCAGGCATGGGAGGCCACGCGAGACGCGCAATGGTCGATCTTTGGCGCGCTATTTTTGCTTCGGCTTGTCTTCAGCGTATTGTCTATATCATTCAGTTACTTGACCACATTTCATTGGGTCTGGCTGTTGCCGTATTTTGCCATTATGTGGCTGTCGGTCATGGTTGGCTTTAGCCTGCTGACAGCCATTCATGGCGTGATCGTGCAAAAACGCCCGCTGCCCTAGAGCAACTGGGTGACAAACCGGTCAACCGGATTGCCTAGCAGTTCTGCGGCCTCGTTGATCCCCACCCAGACCGGGCTATGGCCCTGCTCTGACGGCGGGCCAATGCAAAGCGTCGGCCGGGCGACATAGATATGGCAGATCTTCTCGGCGTAAATCTCATATTCAGGCATGAATACAAACCGGCGAAACGCGCCCATGCGGCGGGGGTTGGCAATATGCCAGCCGGTTTCTTCAAACACTTCGCGGTGCAGCGCCTCTAGCGGGCCTTCGCCGGGGTCTATGCCGCCGCCGGGCAGCTGTAGCTCGTCGAGCGGCCTTAATTGGTGGGTTAGCAACAGGTTACCTGCCAGCGGCAGCAGCGCATAGGCACCAGGGCGGTGCTGATAGCGGGTATTTTTGTCAAAAGCTTCACCGATACGTCTCATCTGCTCTTGGACCCTTTGTTGCCGCGCCTATATGAACCGGGTATGCCCTAACACGGCCTCAGATTTCAAGGAAACGATATGACGTTCGGCACCCGTATTGCCTGGGACGATACAGTCCTGCCATTTCAACTCGACCGTGCCGACATTCGTGGCCGGATGGCGCGGCTTGATGGCGTGCTCAACGCTGTGTTGTCGCAACATGAATACCCGGCGCAGATCGAAGAGTTAGTGGCGCAGATGACCCTGCTCACCGCGCTGATCGGCCAGACGGTAGATCTGCGGTGGAAACTGTCGTTGCAAGTGCGCGGCAATGGGCCTGCGCGGCTGATTGCGACCGACTATTTCGCCCCGTCCAAAGCAGGCGAGCCTGCGCAAATACGCGCCTATGCCAGCTTTGACGCGGAGCGGCTGACAGATGCGCCAGCCTTTGAGCAGATCGGCAAAGGCTATTTTGCCATCCTGATCGACCAAGGCAAGGGCAATGAGCCCTATCAGGGGATCACGCCGATTGCGGGCAAGTCGCTGTCTGATTGCGCGCAGACTTATTTTGCCCAGTCAGAGCAGCTGCCTACCCGGTTTTCGCTGACGGCTGGGCGTTCAACACTGGCCGATGGCACATCGGGCTGGCGGGCTGGTGGGATTATGTTGCAACATATGCCAGCTGCCTCGACTGATTTCAAAGAGGCCAGTGGCGAGAGCGGCTTGACCAGTGCCGATGATATCCTCGACGAGGATCAGGGCGAGAACTGGAACCGGGTCAATATCTTGCTCGACACGGTTGAAGAGCTAGAGATGATCGGGCCGCAAGTGTCGCCGTCCAAGCTGCTGGTGCGGTTATTTCACGAAGAAAGCCCACGGGTTTATGATGCGCAATCGGTCAAGTTTGGCTGTACCTGTTCGCCTGATAAAGTGCGCCAGAGCCTGTCGATTTATTCGGCCAAGGACATAGCGCATATGACCACGGATGCGGGTATCGTCACGGCAGATTGCCAGTTTTGCGGGGCGCATTATGAGTTTGCGCCTCAGACGCTGGGCTTTGAGGCTGGCAATAATGCGACTGGCAATAATGCGACTGGCAAAAAAGAGGGTGAGGCCGGTGACAACCCCTCCTCATAAGCACCGGGTGCAGCTGCTTGCAGCGCTTAGCCATGCGGGCCAGCCTTCGTCTGACTTTGACCTGAACAAAGAGCTGGCATTGCCCGGTGGCAGCAAGCTGCGCGCCGCTGGTGTGCTGCTGGCGGTTGAGGGTGATCAGCTGATCCTGACCCGGCGGTCAGGGCAGCTGCGCCATCACCCCGGCCAAATAGCGTTTCCCGGTGGCAAGGTAGAGCCAAGCGATGCCGGGCCAGAGGCGGCGGCGTTGCGCGAGGCACAAGAAGAAACCGGGCTAGACCCGGCCATGGTCGAGGTGCTTGGCTGCTTGCCGCCGCATGAAACCATCACCGGCTTTCAGGTCACGCCCGTTATCGGGCTGGTGCATGGCCGGTTTGAGGCCCGCCCCGATAGTGGCGAGGTCGAAGAGGTGTTTCGCGTGCCTTTGGCGCATCTGACCAACCCCGATAATTTTCGCATTGAAGGCCGGATTTGGGAGGGCACGAAGCGTTACTTTTACACCGTGCCCTACGGGCCATATTACATCTGGGGTGCTACGGCGCGTATTTTGCGCGCGCTGGCGGGCCGGGTACAAGACGGGCGGGTCCAAGACGGCCAGGTCCAGCCATGACCCGGATCACCGCTGACTGGCTGCAATCGGCGCCGTCGCAAAAGGTGACGGGCATGTTGGTGGGCGCTGGGCATCAGGCGTGGTTTGTCGGCGGGTGCGTGCGCAATGCGCTGATGGGCGTGCCGGTAAATGACCTCGATATTTCGACCGATGCTTTGCCGGAGCGGGTGATGGCCCTTGCCGGTGCCGCCGGGCTACACGCCGTGCCAACCGGCATTGAGCATGGCACAGTCACGGTCATTGCCGATGGCGAACCCTATGAGATCACCACGTTTCGGCGTGATGTGGCAACCGATGGCCGCCGTGCCGTGGTCGTCTTTGCCAAGACCATGCTTGAGGACGCGGCGCGGCGCGATTTTACCATGAATGCACTTTATGCAGGCCGACTTTTATCTTTTAAAAAATTAACTTCAAAACAATAAAGGAATTGTATTTTTGTAACAAA